>DATMXP010000003.1 GCA_035561515.1 Terriglobales bacterium
TTCGAAGCCGCACCTGGCAGGCGCTGCTCCACGCCCAGGGATACTGGATTGCTACATCGTTTGTGTCTCTGCTGGCGTGCCCAAGATCCGGCTTGGGCGTGATACGTCAAGTTGAGGGGACGCAGCGCATTACGGAAGTCCAAGGCCCACAAACTGCTGAGGCGAACTGATGCAAGCGGCTCGAGGAGCTTCGGCTAGGCGCCTCCGTATCGTTCCAGAACCTTTCAGCGGCTCGCGGCCGATATCTCTAGCTCGTTCCGGATTTCGTCGATAATGGGATTCGCAGCGGGCGCAACTGCATCGCCCGACCGTAGCATTTCCTCACATGGCCGTGACATCTATACTGCCTAAAGGAACTCGATGCACCTCGTACGAATCGTCGAACAACAACTGCGCAGCATCGATCTGCCCTCCATCGTCCGTCCGCCGATTGGCCCCAACGCCCCCGCGACCGAAGAACTCGTTCGTTGGGCCATCATATTCCACGTCTACTCCGAGATCGCGCACATCCGAACGGTTCTTGCCGGTTTCATTACCCTAGCGGATGCGGGGAACACTCCAAGCGCCAGCATTCTGGCCCGTCATTTGTTCGAGTGGACCGCGATGACCTGCTATCTGGTAGAGAAGCTGGAGGAGCTTGTTGCAAACAAGCAATGGCAGCCCGCGTTCGAAATTATGCTGCAAGTGGATACCGGCAATTCTTGGGTGAAGACTCACGGCCGCAATTACGATAAGACATCATCATTTCCGGACGATGTCGCAAAGCCGATCCGCATTAAGCACCTAATCGCTGCTTATACCCGGCACCATACCGCGCGATATGGCAGCGCGAAAGTCGAGGATTCCTACGGGTACCTCAGCGAGTATTCGCACCCCAACTCCGCCTGCTTGCTTGCGTACAGGGAATTTGATGGTGCGCGGGCGTTCTTCGTCCACCCCGGGCCGAAATCGGCGGTCTTCGGCGGCATCAACGGCTTCATTGTCGAGTGGCTTATGTTCGCGCAAGAATTGCTCGGGTTTGCTGGAGAGAGTACAATCCGGGACAGGCTCATCAGAACCTTGCCCCTTATCGTCGAAGCGGAAAGATCAACTAAGAAGTAACGCCCCGGATCTCCCCGCACTACAATGACCGGTACCGTTTACTTCGTGGTCGCGCTTCTGGTGCTCGTCTTGCGCATCGGCGATTTATCCGTCATGAGGCAGGCTGCCGGATCAACGCTCTGGAATCGGCATCGCAGCGGAAAAGAACGGTCGGCCGCCGACGGGCCTGTCCACATCCGGGGTTCGGGCGTTATTCGTTAAGTTGACGTGAGTGACGGTCCCGCCGCATCAATTTCTAGACACCCAGTGAGTAATTCAGGGAACGTGTAGTTCTGACGACAACGCGTTCAGCCCATCGGCACCCTTCCCGCCCATTCCGGACCGATCTTTGATTTCGTGAACCAGTGAACCAGACTGTGGGATTCGTCCGAGACGCTCGACGCCTCACGAAGGACAACCTGCGCCAGGTTCTTGCCTGGTGCAGCAACAAGGTCTGCAATGAGCCGTTTCAGCAGAGCGTCGCTAGGGGAGAAAAGATACTGCTCGGAGTTCAGCACTATGCAGGCGTTGATAGCGCGAACAGCAGCGCCGTCAATCTGCCGAAAACCGGCCACCGGATTTCCGGAATTGGTCACTCTCAGGCAGAGGCGCGAACAGAGCGGAACGAAAACGGCTGCTCCCGGCGTCATTGGGCCAACACCCTGCAGATCGACATCATAAGGCTCCGGCGGCACAATCACGAATGGATTGTCTCCGATTATGAAGCTCCGTTGATCGGGGGCGAGGAGCAAGGTCCATTCGAGGTCGAGCAAAACGCGGGCAAGTTGCATGCCCGTTTTGACAAGAACCTTCAAAACATCGTTTCTGCAGGCATTGTCGGCGCGGCGCGGCGATACGCTCTCGCACTGTTCTTCCGTCATTGTGTAATCGCCGGCGGCATGATCTGGGTGTTCAGCATGGTACTTTATCGAGTTGCGGTCAGGGCCGAGCAGAGTATCCGTCTGCCGGAACCTCGTTTCTGTCTCCCGAATCATGGCCGGCGTCCGGACACGGAGATAAGCCACAAAGTTGGCCAAGTGCGTCAGTTCCTCGGCCGACGGTTCCTGCCGGCTCTCTAACTTCCGCCGGATAGGTCCAAATGTTCCATCGAGCGGACTGAACCATTTCGTCTCTATCTCCTGCGACAGTTCGTTTCCTGTGATTATCGTGTACAGGTCCGTTTCAGCTCCGATGATAGGAGTCCCAAGTGGCTTCAGAGCGCCGTTATCGCGGTCGTACCGCCAGACTTCTCCGGTTTGGGTTGCGAACCCCTTTAGATACACCTGGGGGAGATAATGCTGCCACTGCCTCTTGGTCACGACGACAACAAGAATAGCTCCCGTGCGGGTCCAAGGCAAAGTGCCGCGATGAAACAGACGTACCTTGTGCGAATCACGTTGTCCTGGGCAGATCCGTTGACGCAAAAGCGCACACTGCACTCTTGGCGGCGATAGGCCTCGGGGAACGCCGGGGAACGGAGTCCACTTGGCCGTATAGTCGCCTACTCGAAGAAGTGCCGGGATGGAGTTCGGGGTAAAGGCCCGATCGCCTGGCGACAAAAAGTGTTTTCTACACGACTGACGAAATCTCGGTGATCACGGCACCAACCCCGGGGCTATGTATGCGTAGAAGACCACGACCAGGCCGATCAGGGCGGCGAGGAAGATGCTGTGGCGCAGGGTGAAGCGGAACAGCAGCGCCTCGTCTTCCCGGCGCATCCCGGTGGCCGCCGCAGCGACTGCTATGCTCTGGAGGCTGATCATCTTGCCCATCACGCCGCCGGCGGAGTTGGAGGCCGCCATCAGGATGGGGTTCATCCCCAGGCGTTCCGCCGTAATCACCTGAAGGTTGCCGAAAAGCGCATTCGCCGATGTGTCGCTGCCGGTGAGGAAGACCCCCAACCAGCCCAGCATGGCACTGAAAAACGGGAAGAATACGCCCGTGGCGGCAAACGCCAGCCCCAGAGTGGCC
>DATMXP010000004.1 GCA_035561515.1 Terriglobales bacterium
ATATGATTCCAAAGGATTTATAAGTCCTTTGTTTTCATATATGGAGAATCTGTATATGAAAGCAAAGGAGTTAGACAGCGCATATATGAAAATAAAGGAGTTAGAAGAAGCAAGTTGT
Source organism: Terriglobales bacterium (assembly GCA_035561515.1). Lineage (NCBI taxonomy): Bacteria > Pseudomonadati > Acidobacteriota > Terriglobia > Terriglobales > Terriglobales bacterium. The sequence goes on from DATMXP010000004.1 coordinate 119, forward strand.
TAGTCATTAGTTGTTAGTACTTAGTCGGCGGCCGTCAGTCGTTGATCGTCGGCAAAAGCTCTCCTCATGGAAAACCGGTGGTGGCGATAGGGATTCTTCCCCTTCCGCTTCACTTCGTTTCAGCGTCAGGGTCAGAATGACAAAACCCAAGTACAGAGGTTCCTCGGCTTCGCCTCAGAACTCAGAATGACAAAGCCAAAACCACCTACATTTTCAGGATAGCAATTTGGGTAGGGGCAACATGCCAAGGTTTGGAAATTTATTTTGCGAGTGTTTTCAATGGGTTGCGGGGAAAAGGGCTCGGTGACCCCCTTGACATGGCGCGAAGCGGGTTGTGCCGAAATGGAACAAAAAGATGACCACAGAGACGCAGAGAGTTGAATGGGAAAGAACCCGGTGTGAACGCCGGTGGTAGTCCGGCCCTTTCGGCACAGAACGCCGAAAGGACCGGCCACCCAAGCTACTGCTAACGCGAAGGTTCGGCCACCCGCCCCCCTTGACATACTTCGGAGAGGGTTGTGCCGCATGGAAATTCGGTGGAACGGAAACGGTATCGTTATCTCGACCAGGGCCAACGATCCTTCGTTCAGCGGTCATACCCAGAGGATTGTTCAAGATCGACCACTTGGCCGTCCTTTGAAAGAACGAAGCCATGTCGGTGAAGGAAGTACATCACAGCACGCCACGCATCCAAGGCAAATTCGCCTTTTTCCTGGGTAAGTTCGTATTCCTCAAGGACCTTCTCATTCCTAAAATAGTCTTGACTATTCGCCATGTAGATCTGCTCTAGCTCTTCGCGCGTTGTACTTGTGAAAAGAGCGAACAGTTCCTGATAATCGTCATTTGATAATTGCACTATCATGCGTCCCTCGTTGTCAAAACCCCACAGGTTAACCGGTTTTGATGTTTCCGGAAATGCTAAGTACCACTTTGACTGTGACTTCCTTATCGCGAATTAGCACCTTCCCGACCGCGGCTCCTGTGTTTGGACTTCGCTCAGCAACGAATGTGAGAATCTTCGCTACTTCATCCTCCGTAAGACTAGGATCGATCTTTTGAAAGCTTATTCTCGGCGTCGTAGCCGTAGGTTCGGATGGTGTCGTTGGTGGTGTTGCCGGCTGAGTCGTAGGTAAGGGCGGAAAGACGATTCTGATTGTTGGATGCACCAAACGTCCAGGGCTCCGGGTTGGGTTTGCCCGGAACCATGCCGCGGTTCCTGAGATTGCCCCAGGCATCAATGCTAAAAGACTCACCCCAGAGTGAACTCGTGGTGTAGGCGCTCGCGATGCGATTGAGGTTGTCGTAGGTGAAGTTCTGGGTGCGATTCCCGTCCTTGTTGTTCGTGATCTGGTGAAGATTGCCGTTGTTGCCACCGCCCTCAAGTGTTTGGCCGAATGTCAAAGGGCAGGCCCCTCCTTTCGTAGTTCTATTCCCGAAAAGGGAATATCGATGAGGCATGCGGCCGAATAGCACGACTCGATATGGGCTGGGGGGTTACTCACAATCAAGGAGGGCTCCGCATGACAAAGTCGTGGATTGTGGTGGCGGTGTGTGCAGTTGCATTTGCGGGCGGGCAGTACGTGGAAGGGCAGCGCAGTAATAGCGGTCGCCCGGGCAGCGGCAGTGGGCAAGGACCGGGCGCGGGGCAGATGTCGGGACAGCAGGGCGGCCGAGGCACGGGCCAGCAACAGACCGTCCGCGACCAGCAGCAGACGAGAGTGCAGAGCCTTGCGACCCAGCGACAACGTACGACAGCGCGCGAGTCTGTGAGCGCAACGAAACAGTTGCGGTCCCAGTTACGCACGATGATGAAACTGGGCAAAGGCCAGCAGGTCGGGACCGAACAGGCAAAGCAGTGGCGCGAGCAGGTCCGCGCCCAGTTGAGGCTCATGCAACAACAGCAGCAGGAAATGCTCACCAGCCTAACGCCTGAACAGCAGGCGTTCGTTCAAGACGACATTGATCAGATGAACGAAGACACGGCGGGCATGGTGGAATTCGTGGAGGCATTAGAGTCCGTCCTCGACGAGAAAGAGATCGACGAAGCCACACTGGAACAGAACGCCAAGAAAGCAGACAACAAGGCAAAGAAAGTCGAGAGCGAGCAGAACCAGATCATGTCTGAACTGGACCTTCTCTAACGGTCAGGCACGGGTGACGAGGATTTTGTCGATCCTGTTTCCGTCCATGTCGACAACTTCGAAGCGGATGGAGCTGAACTCGATGGTGTCGGCGGGTTTGGGGATACGGCCGAGTTGATGGATGAAGAATCCGGCGGCGGTTTGAAAACCCTGAGATTCCTCGCCGGGGAGATGGTCGAGCCGCAAAAGGTCGCGAAGATCTTCGGTCGGCAGGGTTCCGTCTATGAGCCAGGATCCATCCGCACGCTGCACGATCGGGTGCTCCTCGGGAAATGCGCCGGGCAGTTCTCCGACGAGAGCTTCGAGCACATCGGTGGCACTGATCAGACCTTCAACCCCTCCATATTCGTCCACGACCAGCGCGACACCGCCGGAGCTGTTGCGAAGCCGTTCGAGAACTTTCAAGGCTGGCATTCCCTCGGGAACGAACACGGCCGGCTTGAGAAGAGACCGGATGTCGGCAGGAGAGTCGGCGGCGAAGTACTCGCGCACGAGCAGGATTCCCTGAACCTTGTCGAGGCGCGCGTCGGCGACGGGAAGGTGGGCGTGGTGACCCTGCCGTATCTTGCGTTTGATTTCTTCGGGCGAACGGTTGATATCGATCCATTCGATATCGGAGCGCAGCGTCATCAATGCGGAAGCGCGCCGGTCGGCGAAGCGGAATACGCGCTCGACGATTCTTTTTTCATCTTCCTCGACGACGCCGGTTTGCGCTCCGATGCGGATGAGGGCGCGGATGTCGTCCTGGGTGATGGCGCGTTCGGTGGACTCCTTGACCCTGATGATCCACAGCAAGGCATTCGTAGAAGCGCCAAGCAGGGAGACGAGTGGGGCGACGACGCGAGAAACGACGGTCATGGGGCGGGCGACGGCGGAAGCGATACGCTCCGGATGACTTAACGCGATCCGCTTAGGCACCAATTCGCCGATGACGAGAGAGATATAGGTGATCGCGAGAACAACGACGGCGATGCCAATGGTCTCCGCGTGCGGAGCGAGGCGGGGGTAATTCTGCAATGCCGCGGCGATCTGTTCCGCGAGGGTGGCGCCGCCAAAAGCACCGGCCCAGACTCCGACGAGTGTGACGCCGATCTGGACGGTCGAAAGGAAGTTGTTCGGGTCGTGCAGAAGGTCGAGGGCGTGTTGCGCAGCACCACTGCCGCGATCGGCAAGTGTCTGGAGCCGCGTTCTGCGCGAGGAGAGCAAAGCGACTTCGGACATGGCAAATACGCCGTTGATGATTGCGAGAACGACGATGATTACGAGCTCGTAGGATACGTTTGCCATCAGGAAGAGTGTACGACGGCGGAGGAGGATGAGGTGGAGGCAGGTTCTCACTCAGAATGAGAGCGCGCTAATCAAAAATGTGTTTGTCGGTCAGTGTGCGGCACAGATAAGAATGTCTGTGCCACATCTCGGAACGTGGGCGAGGTCGCGTTATCTAGCGAACTACTTCGATTTGTTCTTCCTGCTTGGGTTTGCGAAGGACCTCGGGGCCGGCGGGTTCGACCCGTGACTCGTCGAAGTCGGAGAGTTGCAGGCGCAGGTTGCCAGCATTGGTAGCGTAGTGCATGGCCTCTTCGAAAGAGATAACGCCGGCGCGCAGGAACTTTTCGATTTCGCCGTCGAAGTACTGCATACCTTCCTGATCGCCGTCCCGCATCGCATCAAGGAGAGTCTTGCCTTCGCCTTCGCCCCGCTCGACATATTCACGGGTACGCATGGTGGACTTCAGGATTTCGATGATGGCGACTCGGCCTTTTCCGTCGCGTCGCGGCATGAGCCGTTGCGAGACGAAATAGCGGAAGGAGGCGGCGAGACGCGTGCGGATGGCCTGTTGGTCTCCGAGGGGAAAGACACCGACGACACGCTCGACTGTTTTCGACGCGTCGATGGTGTGCAGGGTGGAGAAGACGAGGTGTCCGGTTTCGGCGGCGGTGAGGGCGATCTCGATGGTTTCCTGATCGCGCATCTCGCCGACGAGGATGACCTTGGGCGCCTGGCGCAGGGCGGCGCGAAGAGCGCTGGCGAAACTGGAAGTGTCGCTGTGGAGTTCGCGCTGATGCACGGTGCCTAGCTTGTGTTGATGCAGGAACTCGATGGGGTCTTCGATGGTGACGATGTGATCGGGGCGGGTGGAGTTGATGAGGTCGACGATCGCCGCCAGAGTGGATGATTTTCCGGAGCCAGTGGGGCCTGTCACGAGGACGACGCCGTTCTTCAGCTCGGCGATGTTCTTGAGTTCTTCCGGAAGATTGAGCTGGTCGAACGTCGGAATTTTGTTGGGAATGACGCGCATGACAATGGCGTAACTGCCACGCTGCTTAAAGATGTTGACGCGAAAACGTGAGTGCTGCGGGAGAGAGTAGGAGAGATCGCAGGAGCCTTCTTCTTTCAGCGATTCGGCCGCTTGTTTGTTGGAGCCGATAAGGTCCTGAGAGATTTTGGCGGTGTGGTCAGGCGTGAGAATCGGGAGTCCGTCGACCTTGACGCCGCGGAGTTTGCCGTTGAGTTCGACCTGGGGCGGACGTCCGGGGGAAAAGATGAGATCGCTGACCCCTTTCATGCTGACCATGGCTCCGACTAGAGCGGCGGTGTTGATTCCGGACTTTGGGGCAGGAGCATTTCCGTTTGACGGTACGGCGGCCGCGGCGGTTCCCGCTGACTGCATCTCTGACACACTTCCTCCGATGTGACGGCGAAAGGCCAGAGTATCAGAGCTTTGGGATGAACTGACACGGGTTTTCCGCGAAGGAGGTACCTTCGTAATCAGGGAAACTACTAACGCTTACGTTCGATTATGGAGTGCGTCAGTGACACGCAGGACGTTGAGTTGGATAGCTCGCGCGGCTCCTGTGATTGCGCGAACGGAAAAGAGCGGTGGCGCACATGATGATGAGCAGAGCGGACCAGATGAGCGTCATGACGACGGGGCCGGTGGGTTCGGAAGAGCGAGTGTCGGGGACGGAAACGAATCCGCTGATGATGCCGAAAGTTCCGATGATGAGTCCGTTGACGGCGAGGATGATGCGAGTGGTGGTTTTCGGCGGACGTGGAAGGATGTGGAACTGGTAGTCGAGCCAGCGGCCGATGAAATGCCAGAGCAGTGCAACGAATGGAGCGGAGAAAAGCAGAACGAAGAGCTCGGTGCCGTGCGGATAAAGGATAGAGGTGAGCAGCGCGCCGCAAACCATGGCGGGGACGTTGAGTGCGACGGCGACTTTCCATGCAGTCGGGATGTTGGACGGACTGACGGGAGTGAAAGTCCGATGCTCCTGCGCGAGCGCCTGCGGCGGCAGCTGGAAGTAGCCGATGCCAAGCAGGGCGAAGTAGAGCGTGAGCTGCGCAACCGGCAAAAGACGGCGATAGCCGAGACGGCGGATCATTCAGCGCAACTCACATTCCATCGTAATTCGGACCTCCGCCGCCCTCGGGTGGAACCCAAGTGATGATCTGGTAGGGATCCATGATGTCGCAGGTTTTGCAGTGAACACAGTTAGAGGGGTTGAGGTGGATCCGCTTGCCGGACTTGGTGTCGGAGGAATCGATTATCTCGTAGACGTTCGCCGGGCAGAAGTGCTGGCATGGACTGCCGAACTCGTGGATGCAGCGCTCATTGCAGATATTGGTGTCGTGAATGACGAGGTGGGCAGGCTGATCTTCTTCGTGCTTGGTGCCGGAGTGATAGAGGTCGGTGAGCTTGTCGAAGGTGAGCTTACCGTCGCCCTTGGCTGAGTCGAGGAGTTGCTTGCGGCCGTCGCCGTCGGCGGGTTGTGTGGCGATGGGCTTCATGCGCTCGTGGCCGGGACGAGCATGGTACTTGCCGCCGAGTCCGAGACCGCCGGTGAATTGCTGAAGTCCAGCGTGAAGCATGCCCATCCAGAAACCTTTTTCGAACCCTTGATGGAAGTTGCGAACGGGATAAAGTTCCTGCTCGATCCATGAACTCTCGACGCGCTTCTGGAAGGCCGCGAGTTGGGCGGCAGAGAAGTTGTTGGCAAGCATGGCATCGAAAGCGGTTTCAGCGGCGAGCATGCCGCTCTTGATGGCGAGGTGAATGCCTTTGAGGCGCTGGGAGTTCAGGAATCCGGCGGAGTCGCCGATGATCATCCAGCCGTCTCCGGCGACGGGAGGAATGGCGTTCCAACCGCCGTAGGGAAGTGACTTTGCGCCGTAGCGGATCATCTTGCCGCCTTCGAGCAGCGAGGCGACGAACGGATGCTGCTTGAAGCTTTGAAGAACTTTCTGTGGGTCGAGACGCGGGTCGGGGTAGTCGAGGCCGGTGACGAAGCCGAGGGAGACGGTGTTGTCTTTGGAGCCGTAGATCCAAGCGCCGCCGTATTCCTTCGAGGTAAGAGGCCAGCCCATGGTGTAGATAACTTCGCCGGGGGCAATTTTGCCGGGGAGAACTTCCCAGAGTTCCTTCACTCCGACGCCGTAGGTTTGCGGGTAACGGCCCTTGTCGAGTTCGTAGCGCTGGATGAGTTGCTTGGTGCAGGATCCGCGGGGGCCTTCGGCGAGGATGACGACCTTGGAGCGGAGATCGTAGCCGGGCTCGAAGTTGCCTTTGGGCTGATTCATCTTGTCGACACCCTTGTCGTCGGTGCGTATGCCGACGACGCGGTCGTCTTCGATAAGGAGTTCGGAGCCGGCGAATCCGGTGAAGATGGTGATACCGGTGGGCTCAACTTTTTCGCCGAGCCATTTCACGAACTTGTTGATGGAGATGACGTAGTTGCCGTGGTCGCGCAGCGGCGGAGGCGTGATGGGAAGCTTGAATTGCGATTTCTCCGTCATGAAGTAGACGGCTTCGCGAGTGACTTCGGCGTCGAGAGGAGCCTCGGATTCGAAGCCGGGGAGGAGTTCGCGCATGGAACGCGGGTCGAGCAGGGCGCCGGAAAGGCAGTGTGCGCCGAGTTCGCGGGCCTTCTCGAGAACGTAAATGTTTTCCTTTGAGAGAGGCGCGTTGGGGTAGCGCTCGTTGTGAGCGTCGATAAGTTGAGACAAGCGGAGCGCACAGGCGAGCCCGGCGGGTCCGGCACCGACGATGACGACGTCGGCTTCCATCGAGGGACGTTCGATTCCTTCCAACGGCTTACGAAAGACAAGCATGGCGGGTTTGCCTTAAAGGACGAGAAATGAAATCCGAACAGGGCATGATAAATGGTTGGATGGCATTGGGACAAAGGCTTGGAAACAGGGGCCACTCGGCCCTAGTTGTTGTGCCGATAAGGGTTGACCGGAAATGGTTTTCGGTGCAAGGTAATAGTGTCGTGAGATTGAGAGATACCATTCGGCTGGTATTGGCGGTGACAGCACTTATTTGCGTGCTGGCTCTGCTGCTGATGCCGAGCACCATCAGTGCGATGAACGTGCCAGCGACATCGCATGGGAAGCAATTGGTGCGGGTGGTTTCGTTACTCACGATGGTCGTGCTCATTGCGCACATGTGCTGCGGTGTACTGCGCTGTTCCGGAAGCCTGTTTGGCCGTTCGTGGCAGGTGCACCCGCATGGGTATGGGCCGAATCTCCTCGAAGTGACCTGCGCCAGACTTTGTTAGCCATCCACTAAAAGATTGCTGTTCGTGAACGAACGGCATTGATATCTCCTGCTCCGCTCCTGGGCGGGAGTTGACCTCTCCCGCCTCGGAACTCTCCTCGGGAGGGGAAAGCGGGCGGCCATCCCACCCCAGTCCCCAAACCGGCCGCCCGCCTAATTATTCATGCTGAGGAACCGGTTCCCTTGAAATGGCGCGATAGCGCTTGAGAATGAGGTCGAGGGTAATTACGCCTTCGAGTTTGCCGAGATTCGCGCGGTGAACGACGGGGAGGAGTTCGAATCCGTGCAAGTTGCGAAGTGCGGTTTCGAGAGGGATGTCGGGGAAGAACACAGGCAGAGGCGTGGTGATGAGATCGCCGATGGTCGCGTCGGAAGGGGCAGTCCGGAGTTCGTCCGCGGAGACAGAAAACCACTCGCCAGACTGGCGGCGCACGAGAAAGTGGGCGCGAGAGGCTGTCACCCGGGCGGCGGCGATGTGAGCGAGTTCGTCGCAGTGAAGGACAGGGACGTCGTAGGCGCGCATGGCGTCTTCGACCCGGAGAACTTCCTCTTCGCGCTGCTCTTCCATGGAAGGAAGGTGGAGACCATCCTGCCGGGTGAGAACTTCGAAGATGGGGGTCGGCTGGAGACTGCGTGACACGAGGTACGCGATGGTGTTGGCTACGATGACGGGAATGATGATGGAGTAATTTCCGGAGACCTCGAGCACCATGAATATGGATGTGAGCGGTGCGCGAAGAAATGCTGCGAAGAGAACGCCCATACCGACGAGAGCGTAGGTCCCGGTGGAACCAGTGAGTCCCTGGAGTTGAGTTTTTTCGATGAGGCCAACGGCAGCGCCGAGCATGGCACCGATGAAGAGAGTAGGCGCGAACATTCCGCCCGGCGTTCCGCTACTGAAGGAAAGTGTGGTGGCGACGATCTTCAGGGCGGCGAGGGCGAGGAGCATCTGCCAGGTGAATTGGTTGTGAAGGGCCTGGTCGATGTATTCGTATCCGGCACCCATGACCTGAGGGAAGCCGAGATAGCCGATGAGGCCGATAAGAAGTCCGGCGACGGCGGGTTGGAAATATAGGGCCCATCGTGGCATGGCTTTGAGCTTGCGGCGAAGCCATCCGATGGACTTGGCGAAGATGAGAGCGGCGAATCCACCGACTATGCCAAGCGCGGCGTAGGCGAGCAGTTCCTCGGTGCTGATGAGCGATACCGATGGGATGCGGAACATTGCTTCCGACCCGAGCAGGAAGCGGGCGACGACGACGCTGGAGACGGCGGATAGGACGATGGAGCCGAGAATGCCGGCGGTCCAGCGGCCGATGACTTCTTCGATCACGAAAAGAATCGCGGAAATCGGTGCGTTGAAGGCGGCGGCTAATCCAGCAGCAGCGCCAACGGGAGCGATGAGACGGACCTTTTCCTTGGAAAGGCGAAGGCGGCGTCCGAGGGCAGACGCGAGAGTGGCGCCGATCTGAAGGGACGGATCTTCGGGACCGAGGGAGTGTCCGGACCCGATCGCGAGCGCGGAGCAAAGAAACTTACCAACAGCGGTCCGGAAAGGGATGTAGCCGTTCGAGATATAAAGAGCGGACTTGGTCTGGTTTACTCCGCTGCCGCGAGCGGCAGGGAAGAACTTCATGACCAGAATGGCGACGAGAAGCCCGACGAGGGTGGGCGCAAGTATGATGCGCGCTCCGGAAATCGACAATGAGGAGCCGAGTAGAAACAGGCGCAGCCACTCAATCGTGACGCGGAAGCAGACCACCGCGAGTCCGGCGTAAATGCCGATGAAGATCGAAAGCAAAAGGAAGAAACGTTCTTCGGCCTGTGCTGAACGAGGCGGCGTAACGGAGACAAGTGGTGCAGTTGGGGTGGTGGCGCTCAACGCTGCACTCCTTCCCCGTATCGCGAGAGCATGAGCAGAGCCCAATCCTTGCCCGCTGGAGTGCCACAGGTTTTTGCCGTCGCTTCTTCTATCCGCCCAACTATTTCCATGATTTCATCGCGCGCATCGATATCCCTAGTCAAGTAGCGAATGCCTGTTTCGGGACCGAGAGATGTCCAGTCGGCATAGAGTTTCTGGAACTCAGTCGCCGGAGAAGTCGACTGAAGTTGCTGATTCAGGGCTCCGGCACAGGTTTGCAGGCGGTCGCCGGCAGTCTCATAGGCGTCGGCGACCCTGCGTGCTCGTTCCCGATCTGAGAGCCTGCGTTGGAGAGGGTCGGAGGACAGGACAAGCCTGGCCATCTGGAGTTGAGAATCGACATCCGGATCGGTAGTGCCGCGGTCTTTGGCCTGCTGAAAATATCGCGATGCGGTGCGGAAGTGACCGACAGCGAAGGCGGAGTGCCCGGCACCGAGGGAAGCACGAGCAGCATCGACAGACATTAGCGAGCGGTATTCGTCGAATGCGCGTTCGTTCTCGCCGGTTTGGAGAAGGACGTCGGCGGCGAGGAACCGCGCGGCAACGTCAGACGGAGGAACGCCCGCTGCGAGATTGATGGCTTCGGCCTGAGCCTGCGTTTGCGAGCCATTCGCAAGTAAAAAATGGATGAACTCAAGCCGCGATTGGCGCCGGTTCTGGGCGGGATTGCCATCCCACGCGCCGTAAATGGCACTGTTGAAGTGCTGGGATGCGAGACGGCCATCGCCGACGCGGGAATAAACGCGTGCGAGTTCGAGGTTATACAATCCGTTGCCAGGCTGGCTTTCCCAGAGATTAAGCAGGTACGCGATAGCCTGGCGGGACTGGTCGTCGGCAGCCAAAGCCTGAGCGAGGCGTAGCCTGAAATTAGCGTTGTCGGGCGAATAACGAAGCGCATTGCGGAAATCGTTGATTGCAGTTTTGGGATTCCCGGACAGGAGCGCCTGATTTCCTCTGTGGTACCAGGAGCGGGAAAGAGAGTCTTCACGGCGCTGGTATGTGCGCGCGTAGATAAAGACGAGGACGAAGGATATGGCCGCAACGGCGATGAGTGCGGCAATGATCGATGCGTCTTTTCTCCACCAGGGGAACGGAGATGCCGAATCCATGAGCTTACTTGGATGATAAATGTTGTACTCCGGATTTGCATCGCGGTGCGATAAGTACTTATGTTCGCGAAAATCAAAAAAGTAATTGCCAGAATCCCGAAGGGCAAAGTCGCCACGTACGGCCAGATCGCAAAGATGGCTGGTTATCCCGGTGCGGCGCGGCAAGTGGTGTGGGCGCTGCATGGATCAACCGGACTGCCATGGCACAGAGTGTTAGGTGCTGGAGGGAAAATTCTGCTTCCCGGGCAAAACGGCATGGAACAGCGGATACGGCTGGAAATGGAGGGCGTGCAGTTCCATGGCGCGAAGGTAGATATGAAAAGCTTCGGCTGGGAACCGAAGGGGCAGACAAAACTGAAGCGTTCCGGGACAAAAGCGGTGGGGTCCGCAGCGCGGACCCGCAGTAAAGGCAGACCTATTAAGGATTAACGGTCAGTGTGGCAGGCTGACTGGTGACGTTCCCGACGCTGGCAACGATCGTCACAGTGCCCGGAGAGACTCCTTTCGCCAAGCCTTGTGCATCGATGGTGGCGACTGCCGCAAAGCTGCAATACCAGGAGAAGGTCACACCCGTGATGGTGTTGCCGGAGGAATCCAGCGCGGTGGCGGTGAACTGCTGGGTAGCGCCTACGGTAATAGCAGGCGACATGGGTTGGATCTTAATGCTGGCGACGACCGGAGTGACGGTAAGGGTGGCGGTATTGCTGGTGACTCCGGAATAGGATGCGGTGATTTGCGTGGTACCGCCCCCGACGCCGGTTGCCACGCCGCTGGAGTTTATGGTGGCCACACTGGCGGAACTGCTGTTCCAGGTAACGGCGACGTTGTTTACAGCGTTATTGTTCGCATCGACCGGAGAGGCGTAAAAAGTTGTCTGTTGTCCAACGGCAACGCTGACTGGGGTCGGCGTCACCGTAATCTTGGTCACGTTGGACGAACTTGACCCTCCAGAGGAACTGTCGCTGGATCCTCCGCAGGACACAAGAAGAGCGGACAGGGTGAGAAGCACAAGAAGGCGGAGAGATCCGGAGAACCCGAATGAAGTCATGATGATATGAATTGTCCTGGTTAGAGCGCTGTAACTCCACATAAAACCCGCTGCTGTGTCCGAAGTTGCTGCTGTCTCAGTTTAGTCCCAGTTTGAAACCCAGTTTTAAATTTCCACAAAGTGTATCTGAGCATTTTATGCAACTCGCTGAGAGTTGCTGGGTTTAAATTAAACTCGGCAACGCTAACATCCCATTGAAGTACCGCAATCTGTTTCTCCGAACAGGGTGTTTCGTGTGCCTGCCGATACCCAGGAGTTCTCATAAATGAAATTCGCTGGTTTCATACTTGTTCCTTTACTTCTTGTCGCCGTCGGGTGTGGCGGCGGCAGCAACAATAATTCCGGCGGCGTGAGCGTCACGATTTCACCCACTTCGACAACGATTACGGCCGGGAGCAGCGTGCAGTTCTCTGCGTCGGTGAGTAATGCGACGGATACGAGCGTGACATGGCAGGTGGGCGGCGTCACGGGCGGCAGCACGTCGGTTGGGACCATTTCCACGACCGGCCTGTACACCTCTCCGAGTGGGATCACAAGCACGGTGTACGTAAATGTGACAGCCGTGTCAGTACAAGACACGAGCAAGAATGCCTCGGCCACTGTGACGATTAACGCGACGAACGAGGCCCCGAAGGATGCGATCATCATCAGTCCAACAGGATCCGTGTTGGCGTCGGGGTCACAGCAGACGTTCACGGCAACAGTCAGAGGGACGGCTTACAGTCCGACGTGGAGTGTAAGTTGCGAAGGACAAGTAAGCGCGAAGTGCGGGCAGATTTCCAGCAGCGGTGTTTACACAGCGCCGTTATTCCCTCCGCGCTACGGCGAGGTCACAATCACCGCAACATCGCCTGACGCATCGGCCATCACCGGAAACGCACGTGTGCGAATTCAGATTTCCAACCAGAGCTTATATGGACGATATGCGTTCTCGATGTCGGGAACCAGCTCAGGTGCGTTCCAGGGATCTGCCGGAAGCCTGGTGTTTGATGGACAGGGAAATGTGACCAGCGGCGTAAAAGATGCGACGGGTGACGGCGGGACTCCAGTTTCCATCACGGGTGGGACGTATCACGTCGGGACGGACGGCCGCGGGAATATCGCGTTGCAGAGTGCCGGGGGTACCCAGAACCTTTCGATGGTGATGGTGAACCACGAGAAGGTGCTGATCTCAGGTTACGACGCCGGTGGTGAGATTTCGACTGGAGCCATGGACCTGCAGGATCCGAGCACGTTCCAGATCACGTCACTGCAAGGGGCATTCCGGATGTCGGTGCAAGGGGCGAGTTCAACTCATCCGCAAGGGACCTTTGCAGCGGAGGGAGTCATTGCACCGGATGGCGCAGGTGCGATTGCGCAAGCCAGCTTCGATATCAACGACACCGGAACGGCGCAATCAGGAGTGTCCGTCACGGGAGCATTCAGTGCGCCATCAGGCGAAGGACGCGGCACGTTGACGCTGGGAAGCGGCGTGGGACCGCAGTCGTACGCGTACTTCATTGTGGACGCGAAGCACGTGAAACTGGTGGGAACCGACTCGAGCGATCGGGGTGTTGCGGAACTGGTGAAACAAGACTCGGCTACTTACTCAAATAGTTCGTGGAACGGGGCATTCGTCGGGGTGGTGTCCGGTTCGAACAGCCAAGGGCGAGCAAGCACCGGCGGCGTGTTTACGTTCAACGGTAGCGGAGGCGTGACGGCCCTGATTGACACCAATATGAACGGGAATGTTACTGCCGGTGGAACAGTAACCGGTACGTACAACGTGACGGACACGACCACGGGACGGACCACTGTCCAATGGACGGATGCGATTGGGGACCACCAACTGGTTTTGTATCCCTCGTCGGATGGTGGTGCGTTGATCCAGGTGGATGGGGTGAGTGCGAGTGGTTCGCTGCTTCGCCAAACGACGGCGCTTTCGTTCCCGTCGGTGTTCGCGGGTCAATTCGCAACCGAAGCTTACGGGTATGGGTTCATTGGTAGCGCCGGATGGGAGTCGCTGGTCGGGTTGACGATTCCGAATGGCGGCAGCTCGGTCAGCGGATACCTGGAGATCAATGACAACGGCACTCTTGCGCCGGGGACCACGTTGGGTGGCTCTTACCTGTGGAGCGCCACGGGAGTGGCACAGGTGAGCGCCACTACGAACTCGGCGGTATTCGGCAACGCGTTCCTGAAGGTTTACGCGGCAGATGACAGTCGAGGATTGCTCATGGGGGCTGACAGCAATCGCGTAATCACAGGAGTGATGTTGCGGCAATACTAGAAGGTTAGTTTGAAGACGGGGGCCGGAGAGATCCGGCCCTTTGTTTTTCCGGATGTGATTCAATTGAGCGACATGCCCGAACTTCTATTGCCAAAGGTGTATCCGATTCTCGACACGGCCCGCTTCGCGGACCGGAATACGCTGTTCGCGTTTGCGGAGGCGTTGCAGGGATGCGGGATGCTGCAATATCGAAACAAGAATGGAACTGCGAAAGAAATGCTCTCGGACGCGAGAGAACTGAGGCGGAGGCTGGGACGAAGGGTTTTGCTGATCATGAATGACCGGGCGGATCTGGCCCTTGCGGCGGATTTTGACGGGGTCCACGTCGGACAGGACGATCTCTCGGTGGAGGCTGTAAGGAAGGTGGTTGGACCGAAGATGATTGTGGGGGCCTCTACTCACAATCCGGAGCAGCTTCGGGAGGGGGATGCGACTTCGGCGGACTATTTGGCGATAGGGCCGGTATACGCGACGTCGAGCAAGGCAAATCCCGACCCGGTGGTGGGGCTGGAGGGCGTGCGCCGGGCAAGGGAACTCACGCGTAAGCCGCTGGTGGCGATTGGCGGCATCAATGTGGGGAATGCGGCGGAGGTGACTGGGGCCGGAGCAGACTCACTGGCGCTCATTTCGTCCCTATTTCCTGACCCTGCGAAATCCGTGGAGCAATTTCGGCAGCTCTTGTTGTAAAGTCTTTCGCACCGAGCGGAGGCGACCCGGAACATCGCCTTCAGGCATCGAACTGAATAAGGACAGCAACTTACAATCGGGGAACACTTGAGTACCGACATCCAACCGGTAACCGCCACCCACGAACTACCCGCCACTCAAGACCAGGAACTGGTCAAAGGACTCGGCCTCACGAGCGCAACGACGCTGGTGATGGGGTCGATGATCGGGTCGGGCATTTTTATTGTCTCAGCTGATATTGCGCGACTGACGAACTCGCCTGCCCTGCTGATTCTGGCATGGGTGGTGACGGGGTTCATGACGATTACGGCGGCGCTCTCCTATGGTGAGTTGGCAGCAATGATGCCAAGAGCAGGAGGGCAATACGTCTATCTGCGCGAGGCATTGGGCCCGCTGTGGGGTTTCCTCTACGGATGGACACTGTTCATGGTGATCCAGACGGGGACGATCGCCGCGGTGGGAGTGGCGTTCGGGAAATTCCTCGGCGTGCTGTTCCCGTCTGTCTCATCGACGAACTGGATTCTGCACTTATGGAAGGTGCCGCCGATCCATGTGGGACCTATGGTGCTGGGAAACATGGATGTGGGGCTCAACACGCAGAACCTGGTGGGCATCATCACAATCGTGTTGCTGACGGTGGTGAATGTCTTCGGCGTGAGGACGGGCGCGATTGTCCAGAATATCTTTACGATCGCGAAGACGGCGGCGCTGCTGGGGCTGATTCTGTTCGGGGTCGCAATGGCGCGCAACCCGGAGGCAATCGCAGCGAACTTCGGGAACTTCTGGCGGAATGCGGGAACGAGCGCGCCGGAGTTTGCACAGATCGGGATTGGCGGTCTGCTGGGGACGCTGGTGATTGTGGCGGTCGCACAGGTCGGGTCACTGTTTTCGTCGGACGCGTGGAACAACGTGACGTTCACTGCGGCGGAAGTGAAGAACCCCAGCCGGAACCTGCCGTTGTCACTGGCGCTGGGTACGGGTGTGGTGATCGCCATTTATATCGCGGCGAACTTTGTGTACCTGAGCGTGCTGCCGCTGGTGGGCGATCCGAATGGGACGTCGGTGCTGGCGCGCGGCATTCAGTATGCGACGGAAGATCGCGTGGGCACCGCCGTGATGCAGGTGATGTTCCCGGCGGGCGGCGCCGTGCTGATGGCCATCGCCATTTTGATTTCCACGTTCGGGTGTAACAACGGACTGATCCTGGCGGGCGCGCGTGTTTACTACGCCATGGCGAAAGACCGGTTGTTTTTCCAGAGCGCGGGAAGGTTACATCCGAAGTACAAGACGCCGCACATCTCGCTGTTCGTTCAATGCGCGTGGACCTGCATTCTGTGTCTGTCGGGTACGTACGGGCAGTTGCTGGACTACATCATTTTTGCAGTGCTTGTGTTTTACGTGCTGACGATCGTGGGGCTGTTCGTGTTGCGGAGAACGCGACCGGATGCGCAAAGGCCGTATCGGGCGATTGGATATCCGGTGCTGCCGGCGATCTACATTGCGATGGCAGTGTTTATCGATGTCGTACTTTTGAGATATAAACCCCAGTACACCTGGCCGGGGCTGATTATCGTTTTATGCGGTATTCCGGTGTATTACCTGTGGTCGCGCCGGACCGCCGCCAGGCCGGTGGATGCATAGATACGAAGTGATCTGCGGAAAGGCAGAAGGAAATCCATGTCGAAGCTCTTAATTACAAAACCGATGGACATGCTCCTGTCGGAGGCGCATGAAGAAGGAGAGCACAGTCTCAAACGTGCGCTCGGTCCAGTAAACCTGATTACGCTTGGAATCGGCGCAATCATTGGCGCGGGCATATTCGTGCTGACCGGACAGGCCGCGGCCCAACATGCCGGCCCGGCGATTGTGCTGTCGTTTGTGCTGGCCGGCATAGCATGCGCGTTTGCGGGGTTGTGCTACGCGGAGTTCGCGTCCCTGATCCCGATCGCGGGGTCGGCTTATACATATGGATACGCGACGCTGGGCGAGTTGTTCGCGTGGATCATCGGATGGGACCTGGTGCTGGAGTACGCACTCGGCGCGGCGACAGTCGCGGCTGGCTGGAGCGGATACTTCGTTTCATTGCTGCAGGACTTCGGACTTCACATACCGCCTCAGTTCACGGCCGTACCGGGAGCGAAACTCGCTTTTTATGACGGGCGGTGGACGGCGATCAGCAGCCTGCCGGATGGCGTGAGCGCTGCCGGGTTGCCGCAAGTGACGGGCATTTTCAACTTCGTCGCGTTCTTCATCGTCCTGCTGGTTACGCTGGTGCTGGTGATCGGCATCAAGGAATCGGCGAACCTGAACTCGGCGATTGTGATTGTGAAGCTCGCGATTGTGCTGATTTTCATCGCAATCGCCGGGCTCTACGTTCTGCGCAACCCGAATGTTGCGATGACGAACTGGAGTGACTTCATCCCGGCAAACCAAGGCCGAGGATTATTCGGGTGGTCGGGTATATCAACCGGCGCGGCGGTGGTTTTCTTCGCGTACATCGGATTTGATGCGGTGTCGACGGCAGCGCAGGAAGCGAAGAATCCCAAGAAGGACATGCCTATCGGCATCCTTGGGTCACTCGCTGTTTGTACGGTGCTGTACATCCTGGTTTCGGGATTGCTGACGGGCGTGGTTCATTACACGAAGCTGAACGTGCCGGATCCGGTGGCGGTTGGCATTGACGCTACGAATATTGGATGGACGGTCAACCTGGGCCAGCATGCGATCAAGCTGAGCAGCCTGGTAGTGAAGGCCGGAGCGGTGTTCGGACTGTTTACCGTTATGCTGGTGATGTTGCTGGGTCAGTCGCGCGTGTTCTACTCGATGTCGCGGGACGGGTTGCTTCCGAAGTGGGCAGGAGCCATTCATCCGAGATTCCGGACGCCTTGGATCTCGACGATCATCGTGGGTGTGTGTGTGGCCTTCTTGCCGGCCCTGCTACCTATCAATGATCTTGGTCACCTGGTGAGCATCGGAACATTGCTGGCGTTTGTGATCGTAAGCGGCGGCGTGTGGATTCTACGGCGGAGGAGACCGGACCTGCCTCGTCCGTTCCAGACGCCGTGGGTACCGTTTGTGCCAATCATGGGGATGGTGGTTTCGTTCTACCTGATGGCCAGCCTGCCTTGGATTACCTGGGAGCGATTGATCATCTGGCTGGTGATTGGAATGTTCATCTACGTCCTTTACGGGCGTCATCACAGCCGCGTGCAGAAGATGAGGACTGCGCCGACGCCCAAGCCGACCGTGATGGCAGACTAGGTTTCCTGGTTGTTAAGAGCCGTGGCCAAGCGCCACGGCTTTCTTTTTGCTTTCTGTACTTGCGCGCGACGGCATTCATCCGTGACACTTGCGAGCGATGCCATCCGCTCCAATCAGGGGACTGCGTAACCTAAGGGTGATCATTGCGCTGTTGTTCGTTCATGCAGTGATCGCGACATTCGGGTTCCACTTCATTGAGGGGTGGACATGGTTCGATGCCTTGTACATGGTCGTGACGACGATTACGACGATCGGGTATCGCGAGGTTCACGAACTTAGCGCAGTTGGAAGAGCCTTCAACCTGTATGTGATCCTGGTGGGAGTGGGGCTGCTGTTCCTGGCGATCGGGGCGCTAGCATCAGCTTTGCTAGAATTCGAACTCCGCAAATTCTTTGGAAGGCGTCGCATGGAGCGGGAGATCAGTCGTCTCACGAATCACGTGATCATCTGTGGTGCCGGGCGCGTGGGCAGAAGTGTCGCGCGGGAGTTGTTGATGAAGCCGGCGCCCTTCCTGATCATTGAAAATAGTTCGGAGAAGGTGCTGAAGCTAAACGAAAAGTGGTTGTTGCTCAGCGGCGATGCGACGCAGGAACAGACGCTGAAGGATGCGCGGGTGGAGTATGCGTCGGGTTTGGTGGCAGCGGCGACTACGGACGCAATCAATTTATACATCGTGCTTACGGCGCGAAGTTTGAATCCGAAGCTCAAGATCATCGCTCGTGCCAGCGAAGAAGATGCGGAGAAACATTTGCGAAAGGCAGGGGCGGATATAGTCATTTCGCCATATACATTCGCGGGGCACCGGATCGCACAGTCGTTCCTGAGGCCAAATGTGATTGATTTTCTGGATCTTGCGACGGCGTCAGACCGGCAGCTCGACCTGGAGTTGGCAGAAGTGAAGGTTGAAGCAGGCGCGCCGTTCGTTGGAAAGACGCTGGCGGGCTCACAGATAAGACAGACCATGAACATCATTGTGCTGGCGATCAAGAAACGCGAAGGGATGCACTTCAATCCGGAACCGGATGACAAGATCGAAGCTGGGGATTACCTGATCGCGATGGGCGAGCCGGGCGGGCTGAGAAGGCTGCAAGAAAGCGCGAGTGCAAAGACGGCCTTACGTTAGAGCTTTCAAAACAATTTCATGAAAATTACTACTGCAGCAGAAATGCGCGACATCGATCGCGTGACAACGGAAGAGCACGGAGTTCCTTCGCTCACGCTAATGGAGAATGCGGGGACGGCAGTGGTGCGCTTCGTGATGGCGATGTTTAAGCGTGCGAGACGGGTGACGATCCTGTGTGGCAAGGGCAACAACGGCGGCGACGGTTTCGTGGCGGCGCGGAAATTCGGTGACGAAGGAATACGCACAACGGTGATCCTGCTGGCCGAACCTTCGGAGTTGAAAGGCGATGCCGCAGCGATGTTCGCGCGCATGGGCGAGACTCCGATTGTGGTGAAGTCGGCGGAGGAGTTGAAGAGCGAGGCTTTGGCAGAGGCGATGAAGGCCGATGTCATCGTGGATGCCATTCTCGGCACGGGCTTTCATCCTCCGGCGAGCGGCTTGTACGCCGACGCCATTGCACTAATCAACAGGTCACGCAAGCCGGTGGTCGCGGTGGACATTCCTTCGGGTGCGGACGCCGATGCGGCAGAGCCTTCCAGCGTGGTAAGAGCCAAGGCGGATTACGTGGTGACATTCACGGCACCGCGACCGGCGCACATTTTCGGAGCACTAACCAAGGGTGACACGATGGTGGCGCCGATCGGTTCCCCGGAGGCGGCGATTCAGTCGGAACTGAATGCGCACATGATCACGCCAAGAGACTTTGCAACATTCCTGGCGGACCGAGACCCGGAAGCTCATAAAGGAACCTATGGACATGCGCTGATCATTGGTGGATCGGTGGGGAAGTCTGGTGCGGTTGCGATGGCAGGTCTCGCGGCGTTGCGGAGTGGTGCAGGACTGTCCACGGTGGCGACGCCACGGTCGGTGCTGCCGGTAGTCGCGGGTTATACGCCGGAGATCATGACGGAGCCTTTGGCGGAGACGGAGGTAGGAAGCATCTCGCCGCTGGCATACGGATACGGCCGGATTGAGGCGATCCTGGAAGGAAAGCGCGTGGTCGCGCTCGGGCCGGGCATTGGACGAAATCCGCAGACAGTCGAGTTCATTCATACATTCATGCTGGACTGCAAAGCGCCGCTGGTGATCGACGCGGACGGACTCAATGCGTTTGAGGGGGCAGCACGAAAACTGCTCGGGAAGAATCGACCACTGGTGTTGACGCCGCATCCGGGAGAGATGGCGCGAATTCTTGATGTACACACGAGCGAGATCCAGAAGGACCGAATCCAGATTGCGAAGGAATTCGCGACGCGGCAGCAGTGCTACCTCGTTCTGAAAGGGCATCGGACGATTGTTGCTCTGCCGGATGGAGCGGTGTGGGTGAACGTGACCGGGAATCCGGGGATGGCAAGCGGCGGCTCGGGCGATGTGTTGACCGGCATGATCGCAGGGTTGATGGCGCAGACGGAGGATGTTGCGACGGCGGTACTGGCGGCAGTTTATCTACACGGCCTGGCGGGAGATATCGCGCGGGAGAAAGTGGGCGAGGCGTCGCTGATAGCGGGCGACATACTGGCGAATATTCCCGAGGCGTTCAAAAGAGCCAAGATGTCGCTGGCACAGAAGGGCTTCACATTCCACGCTTAATAAACGTGAGTCGCGAATTCATTACCAATTCGGCGGATGAGACGATTGCGTTGGGACGGCAGCTCGCAAAAGAGTTGTCGCCGCCCAGACTTGTGCTGCTACACGGGGACCTGGGTGCGGGTAAGACGACGCTGACGAAAGGAATTGCGGAGGGTTTCGAGGCGGCGTCAGAAGAGGATGTGACCAGTCCCACTTTCACACTGATTCATGAGTATCGTGGACCGGATGTGACGGTATACCACATTGATCTTTACCGGATCGAAACGGAAAGGGAACTGGAGACGCTTGGGCTGGAAGAGTTAATCTCCGATGAGCGGAATGTGGTGCTTATCGAGTGGGGCGAGAAATTTCCGAAGCTAGTGAAAGAACGAGATGTGGAGATCGTGATCGAGCGGGTGAATTCAGAGCAGAGAAAATTCACGATCAAAGTGTGAACTTAGCGTGGGCGAGACGCCCACGCCAGCTAGAAGCCCATGATGTTGTAGCCGCAGTCTACGTAGATAACCTCGCCGGTGATGCCTGTGCTGAGGTCTGAGGCCAGAAACAAGCCAGTCTTGCCCACCTCTTCCGTTTCCACGTTACGTTTCAAGGGTGCGCGTTCGGCATGGCTTGACATCATGTCGCCTAGTCCGGAGATGCCGCGGGCTGCAAGAGTCTTGATCGGTCCGGCGGAAATGGCATTTACGCGCACGCCTTGCTTGCCAAGATCATTGGCGAGATAGCGAACGGTCGCTTCGAGCGCGGCCTTGGCGACACCCATGACGTTGTACTTGGGCACGACTTTCTCGGAGCCGTAATAGGTGAGGGTCATGATGCTACCGCCATCGGTCATCAAGGGTGCAGCCGCTCGCGAGACGGCGATCAGGGAATAGACGCTGACGTCGTGGGCAATGCGAAAGCCTTCGCGAGTGGTGTTGATGAAGTCTCCTTTAAGCTCGTCGGCGGGCGCATAGGCGACAGAGTGGACCAGGCTGTGGATCTTGCCGTAGCGTTCGCGGAGCTTGGAGAAGAGGTGGTCGATTTCGGTGTCGCTGGAGACGTCGCACTGGAAACCTTCCGCGCCGGGCAAGGACTTCACGAGATCTTCGGCCTCAAGGCGCAGACGCTCATTCTGGTAGGTGATAGCGACATTGGCGCCTTCGCTGTGCAGTTGCTGCGCGATTGACCACGCAATGCTGCGCTTGTTGGCGACTCCGAATACGACTGCCGTTTTTCCTTCGAGACTAATACCCATCAGAAACGAATCCTCCGCACCCCGGAAACGAAAAGAATAACAGCCAGAGCGCCTGAAACAAAACCGGTCAGGCGTTGGTGGCGTCGGCGCGGGTGATGGTGATTGGTTCGGCGGGAATCAAGGCAGCAACAAAACCGGCGAAATAAACGGTAGCGACCATGGCGAAGGCAAGCGCC
The DNA here is from genome assembly GCA_035561515.1 of Terriglobales bacterium. Lineage (NCBI taxonomy): Bacteria > Pseudomonadati > Acidobacteriota > Terriglobia > Terriglobales > Terriglobales bacterium. The sequence continues at coordinate 22,238 of DATMXP010000004.1, forward strand.
AATCCGATTCGATGGGCTACGACACCGACGGAAAGTCCGAGGAAAAGTTGAAGGGAAGTTCCGGCGAAGTAGATGGTGTTCTGGACACGTCCCATGAAGTGCTTGGGGACGGTTTCCATGAGCGTGCTGGAGAGCGCAACGCCAGCCATGCCGCGCGCCGCACCGCCGATCGAGTACAAGGCGACGCCGACGGCAAGAATGGGAATAAAGGGAGCGATATACCAGGCGAGCGCTATGGCCAGCATGGTGATGGCGATCGTGCTGCGCGCACCGATTTTGCGGACGGTCCAAGCGGTAAAGAAGACGCTGATGACAGCCCCGGTGGCCCATCCCATGTTGAGCCAGCCGTAGCCTTCTGCGCCAGCGTGGAGAATGCGATCACTGAGCGGAGCGGTGATGACGGAATTGGTGAGCATGCCGCCGAGGAACATGGCCCAACTGGTGGCGAGCAGGACGAGAAACTTGCGCTGGCGGACGTAACGGAGACCTTCGCGCATCTCGTGGAAGTAGCGTGCCACGGAATGCTCGACTTCGACGATTTCTTCACGCATCGGGTGGTGCACGACGTGGCGGCCGTGACGCACGAACAGGTAGCAGGAGAAGGAAGCGACGTAGGTGAAGAAGTCGATGAGGAGGACGCCGCCAAGTCCGATGTGGTTGTAAACGAAGCCGACGAAGGCGCCGGCGAGAACCCATCCGCCCTGTACTCCAGCCATGAGAAAGGTGTTGGAGTGGACGAAATCAGTTTCGGGCGTGAGTTCCTGAATGAGGGCCGTGACTGTGGGCCAGAACATCCAGAAGCCGATGGCGACGAGAATGGCCATCGCGTAAAGCTGCCACACTTGAACGCGGTGCATCAGGGCGAGCACGGCGATGAGCAGGATGATGAGGCCGCGACCGGCGTCGAGCATCATAACAATATGGCGGCGATCCTCGCGGTCGATCATGACGCCGGAAAGTGGCATCAGAGCCATAGCAGGGATGGTTTGCAAGACGAGGAGCCAGCCGAGGGCTATCTCGGTGCCAGTGGTTTGCAGCAGGTACCAGGTGACGGCGGCGGAGTTCATCCCGGAGCCAATCATGGAGATCATGTTGGCGGCGAAGATGAGGCGGAGTCCGCGATTGGCGAGGATCTTACGCATTTCGGGGTAGAAACAACTTTAGCAGGTAAGCGGCAGGACAGAGACTTTGGTGCGATAGGAACCAGGGAAACAAAGATATAATTCGCGCGTCCATTTATCCATGAACCGACGAGTGACAAGACAGATAGCGGTGACGGTATTGTGTGTAGCGGTATCGGTAGCGGCTTCGGCCGCTGACGGGAAGAAGAAGACGACCAAAAGTCTTCCGAAACCTACGCCGAAGCCTTTACATCTGGACCAGGCTTACTTCGCGGGCCGGAAGGTGAAATTCGATTCCGTACCGGTGAAGGCGGGGCGTGCGCTGGTAGTGGGACCATGGAATCTGGGTCCGAAGATTTCACCTAAGCCGAGCGATAAGCGTCCGAATTTGTATTTTGTTTCGCCCGGAACACAGCACCGGGTTCCTGAGCAGTCAGCGTTCGACCACAACGAAGTGCTGAGCGCGATGCCGGATGGACCGTCGGATTACGACGTGTTCTGGGTATTGGTGCTGGACCCCTCCGTGAAGGAGGAGTTCACGAGCGAGCAGGAGATTATTGTCGCTACCCAAGAAGAGTTTCAGCCGGGAGAGGATTTTACGTTTGACCAGATTCCCTCGGCGGGATTCCTGCGGACTTTCCTCAAGAAGTCGGATTTAGAGAGCTTGAAAAAGTTCCGCCGCCCAGAGGGTGGTCTGCCCAAGGTGGCGGTTGTTAGAGCGGGATTTACGGTAAGGGCGGTGGCGGAAGAGATGCCCGAACTGGAGACACCGCAAACCACTACGCAGACGGCTGATCCGCCGAAGTAGTTAGCGGACCACTTGGTTAGCAATCCAAGAGGCACATTCCTTTGTGCCGAGTGAGCCACCGACATCGACGGTGGTTTTCTTTTCCTGAACAGCTTTGATGACGGCAGCCTCGATCTTTGCAGCTTCGGCTGAGAAGCCGAGGTGCGCGAGCATCATTGCGCCGGTGAGTATCGAACCCATCGGATTGGCAATGTTCTTTCCGGCGATTGGGGGAGCGGAGCCGTGAACGGGTTCGAACATTGAGGTGCGGCCGGGATGAATGTTGCCGCTGGCGGCCATGCCGAGTCCGCCCTGGAGGGCAGCGGCGAGATCGGTGACGATGTCCCCAAACATGTTGTTGGTGACGATGACATCGAGCGATTGCGGCTCCCGAACCATCTGGAGGCAGAGGGCGTCGACGTACGTGTGCTGAGTTTGGATATCTGCGTATTCCTGCGCGACGAGTTTGAACACGCGTTGCCAGAGGCCGCCGGCGTAGGACATGACGTTGGATTTGTCGGCCATGAGGACGCGCTTCCGGCCATGCGAGCGTGCGTAATCGAAGGCGAAGCGGATGATCCGCTCGACACCTTTGCGAGTGTTGATGTCTTCCTGGGTAGCGACTTCGTCGGGGGTGTCTTTCTTGAAGTAGCCGCCCATGTCCATGTAAACGCCCTCGGTGTTTTCGCGAATGACGACGAAGTCGATGTTGCGGGCGTTCTTCAGTGGGCAGAGGCTTTCGTCAAGAAGCTTTACCGGACGGACGTTTGCGTACAGGTCCATCTTGAAGCGCATGCCGAGGAGGATTTCCTTGGCATGGATGTTGGTTGGAACGCGCGGGTCGCCGAGTGCGCCGACGAAGATGGCGTCGAAGTCGCGGGCGAGCATTTGGAAGCCATCGGTGGGGATCGTTGTTCCGTCGGCGAGGTAACGGTCGGCGCCCCAGTCGAACAGGGTGAAGTCGAGAGGGGCGCCGGTCGCTTGGAGGACTTCGAGAGCCTGGGGGATTACTTCCTTGCCGATGCCGTCGCCCGGCACCACTGCTATGCGTTTACGATTTGCGTTCACGCCGGACAAGATAACAGATCGGACACCTACTTACCCTGAGTGGGCGCAGCCTTGACACGGGAATACTCAAACTGCACGGTTGAAGATTTTCCGTCTGGACCTACCCACGTCCATTCCTGCACATGATGGTCTTTGTCGATCAGGCGGATGGTGAGATCACGCATGGAACCGGATTTGCCGTCGTCGTTGGTGAGGTCCTTGAATTTGAAGGCGATGACCTTGGTGTCGTTGGAGGGCTCTGAGATCATCCGTGGCTGGTTACCCATGGCGCAATAGTGGGTGGCGACGAGTTTGTCGCCATCGGTGTGGAACATGGTGATCATGTTGCCCGCACCTTCCTCGGGCATCCGCTGTTCGAGCATGATGGCGGAATCGCCGGAGACGACGGTATAGGTTTCGGTGCCGACCTTTCCGTCGACCTTTCCCTCCCAGTCACCAGCGAGAGTCCTCAGCGCATCGAAGCGAGGATTGTTGATCTTGACTTTGTGCTCCTGCCCGAAGGCTAATCCGGATGCAAGGAGCAGGGTCAACAGCATGATATGGGACTTCATTTCGTCCTCCTAAACCGCGGAATCATAGCGCAACGTACGCGGAAGCGGAACTAAGGTGGGCCATTTATAATCGAAGTTTGGGCTATGGACAGAACTCCTCTCTATGAACGGCTGGTTTCAGCCGGGGCACAATTCGGGGAATATTGCGGGGCGGAAACCGCGCGCGGGTTTGGCGATCCTAAGGCCGAATATCGAGCGCTAATCTCCGGTTGCGGCGTTTACGACCTGGGTTGGCGGGCGAAGATCGTGCTGACCGGGGCCGACCGAGTGCGTTGGGCGAACGGCATGGTGACGAACAACGTTCGAGACCTCGCGGAAGGACACGGGAATTACAGCTTTCTGTTGAACGCGCAGGGGCGAATCCAAGGCGACGTGTACGTCTACAACATGGGCGATCACCTGCTTTGCGATACCGAGCGTTGGCAGGCACCAAAGATCCTGGAACTGTTCGACAAGTTCATCATCATGGATGACGTAGAGGTCACGGACGTCAGCGGAAAATTGAGTGGAATTGCGGTGCAGGGGCCGGAGTCACTGAAGGTGCTGCGAGGGCTTGGGCTGACCATAGCCGATGAGGTAGAGCCACTCAAGGTTCAGCAGATGGTGTGGAACGGAATCGGGATCTCAGTGACGCGGATGGCGAGCGAGGTCGCGAAGACGTTTGAGATCTGGCTTACGGGCGAGAATGTTCCAAAGCTTTGGGATGCCCTGGTTGGAACTGGAGCTAGACCTGTCGGCACCGATGCGTTGGAGATGTTCCGAGTGGCTGCAGGTGTGCCGCGGTACGGTCTGGATATCACCGATAAATACATTCCGCAGGAAACGGAGCAGTTTCACGCACTGCACTTTTCCAAGGGTTGCTACCTGGGACAGGAGATCGTGGAGCGAGTCCGCTCGCGAGGGGCCGTACACAGGCACTACATCGGATATCGGATCCATGGTCCGGCACCGACGCCTGGAACCGAAGTGCAGGTCGATGGAAAGAAAGTGGGAGAGATCACCAGTGCGTTGAGCGTTCCCGTTGGCGATGGAGAACGAACGTACGGGTTGGGTTACATCCGCAAGGAACTGGGCGAACCCGGCAGTAAGGTTCAAGTAAATGGGCAGGAGGCGGAAGTGGCAGCTCCGCCTTTCGACGAAGCGCTAAAACAAGGGTGAGAATCGAGAGTTATGGCTGACAAAAAGAACGAGGAATTTACAGTAGCAGACCGCCGGCGGTTTTCGTTTGAGGACGGCGAAATTCATGACAACCCGGAGCGCGCGCAGCGTCCGGAAGAGAAGGCGTCCGAGTCTGCGAAGCCGCTCGAGGCCGCGCCACAGGAAACGAAGAAGGCAGAAATAAAGGAGTTTCCAAAAAAGGAAACGGTGACCGAACCGGAAGCGGCGACTGACACCGCGACCGGTCAGCAGCATCCTCCGCTCAGCGAGGCAGATAAAAAGGCGGGCGACACGGGGTTCGCACAAGCTTCCAAGGCGATCGACGATCAGATCCGTGCGCAACTTGGGCGCAAAGCCGAAGATTTTCAGATGAGCTTCGATCGTTTTGTCGCTTCGCTCTACATGACCGCGCTGATGCAAATGGGGCTGTTACACGAGCAAGGCGGCCAGCCGCGAGTCGATTTGCTCGGAGCACGCCAGACGATCGACACGCTGGTGCTAATCCGCGACAAGACAAAGGGAAATCTGACGCCCCAGGAAGAAAACCTGCTGAGCAACTCGCTGTACGAAGTGCAGATGGCGTACGTGGAGGTTACGAACGCGGTCACGCGACAGGTGCAGCCTGCTCCTCCGGGAGCAGTACCGAATCCGTTCGTCAAGAAATGAAAGCGACACTGACCGTTCTAGGAAGCGGTACGTCGATGGGAGTACCGACGATCGGTTGCACCTGCGCGGTGTGCCGGTCGGAAGATCCCATGGACAAACGCACACGTCCGTCGGTGATGGTCACTTACGGCGACAGAACGGTGGTGATCGATACGACTCCGGATTTCCGGCAGCAGGCGATCCGGGAGGGAATCCGCAAAGTGGACGCGGTGCTGTACACGCACGCGCACGCGGATCACATTCTTGGATTGGATGATCTGCGTCCACTGACGTTCTGGAGTGGAGATATTCCGCTCTATGCAGATGCGGCCACCATGTCGCGGCTGAAAGAGATCTTCGGCTACATATTTTCGGGTGAGTACAGATTCGGCGGATCATCAACGCTGGTTTTGAAGGATCTGGCGGGGGACATCGAGTTGTTCGGCGCCAGCTTTCGTCCGGTGAAGGTGAAACACGGAGACGCAGAGATCCTGGCGTTCCGGTTTGGCTCGGCCGCGTACGTGACAGACTTTTCGGATATCCCTGAAAGTGCAATTCCCATGCTTGAGGGACTCGACCTGCTGTTCCTAGACGCGCTGCGGCACAAGCCGCACCCGACGCATTCGTCGCTTTCCAATTCACTGGCGCTGGTTGAGCGCCTGAAACCGAAACGGGCCTTTTTTACGCATATCTCACATGACCTGCCTCATGCTGAAACGAACGCCGTGCTGCCGGGGAACGTGCGGCTTTCGCATGACGGGTTGAAGCTTGAATTCGAAATCTGATGCAGATATTCCGACACCTTCAGGATGTTCCCAAAGATTTTGGGCCGACGATTGTGAGCGTCGGAAACTTCGACGGTATCCACCGCGCACACCAAGCGGTACTGCACGAGATGCTCACACGGGCACGCGCCGGCGGCATGAAGGCGATGGCGGTGACGTTTGATCCGCATCCAACCAGAATTCTGCGCCCGGATGCGGAACTTAAACTGATCACGCCTTTGCCTGTGAAGCTGAAGCTGTTTGAGAAAACAGGAATCGATGCACTGCTGGTGCTGCCGTTTACTCGCGATCTGTCGATGATGACACCGCAGGAGTTCGTGCGGCAGATCCTAGTCGACGCATTGAACGTTAGAGAAGTACACGAAGGCTATAACTTCCATTTTGGGCACAAGGCTTCCGGAAACGTGGACGTGCTGCGTGAGTTCGGCAGAGAGCATGGATTCAAAGTGTTTGTGTATCCCGAGATGACGCTGCGGGGCGAGAAGGTCTCCAGCACCGAAGTCAGGCGCCTGTTGTGCGAAGGAAACGTCAGCAAAGCGAGGCATCTGCTCGGTCGAGTATTTTCGATTCACTCGAGTCCGGGGCGAGGAAGGGGTTACGGGCATAAGTACACGGTGCCGACTATAAACCTCGTGCCATACGAGGAGTTGATTCCGCGCGACGGCGTGTACATTACACGGTCAAAGATCGGCGATGTGTGCTTCGATTCGGTGACGAATGTCGGGGTGCGTCCGACGTTCGGCCCAGATTCATTTGCGATTGAAAGCCACATGCTGAACTTTCATCCGATCGAACTGATGGCACAGACCCCAGTCGAGTTGATTTATCTGAAGTGGATCAGGCCGGAGATGAAGTTTTCTTCCACTGAGGCACTGCGCGACCAGATCGCAAAAGATGTCCATAAGGCCCGGCGGTTCTTCCACCATCTAAAAACGCGAGAGCAACTGGTCTAGCGGTTCACGTCGACTGTGATTGGACCGTCCGTCTGAAGGCGGACGCGGGTGATGCGCTTCGGCCGGGGTACTTCCGCAACGGCGTCGGCGTGCACGATGTAGTGTCCGTTTGGCAGGGCTGCCGAGAAACGGACTTCCTTCCTCAATGTGGGCACGAGTTGCTGGTGTTCGTAGCCGAGTGTGAAGGCCTTGCCGACTTCATTCACCGCAACTACGACTACGGTGATATCGAATACTTCCCGCGAACCATTGGTGACTTCGACAGAACCAGACAAGGTGTTGGAATTCAGAGCGGGAGCTTTGAGCCAGCGAATGGCGAGGTCGTCAGAGATTTCGATGACGAAATCGCGAACGATGGTTTTTCCCGTTGTGTCAGTGACTGAGACTTTGAAGCGGAATGTGCCGTTCTCGGTGGGGATGCCGGAGAGGGCACCGGAATCATTCTTAAGGCCAATACCGGGCGGGAGGTTTCCCTCTGTCTGAGCCCAGCGGTAAGGCTTGGCACCGCCGGTCATAGAGATCATGGCGGAGTAGGAGCGGTCGACGTTTCCAGAAGGAAGGGCAGTGGTCTGAAACGCAAGCGCCTGAGTCGGCGTCTGCGCCAGCGAAGAGCCGATTACAACAGCAACGAACAAAACCGCGCAACAGAATCGCACCCATTGATTATAGGTGCACTGCAACAAATCGAGGCCCACGCCGTTCGGGGCCGCTTCACTCTGGGTTGATGTCCCTGGGTGTGACTTGTAGCCTTGCGGAGCGCCGCAGTTAGAGCTAGGATGCGGCGCGGTATATGGGAGCGCAGGCGTGAATCCCGCCGCCGTAGCGCTTTTCGGCCTGGAGGGCGTGATGAGATTACAGCGATTGATGCTTCTGATGATTGTGCTTCTGTCTGTGTTTGCGTTGGCGCAGACGAGGATCGTAATTCCCGCGGGCACTCCCGAAGATAAGGCGTTGACTGCGATCGGGCAGGAAGGGGATGCCCAAGCGCGGACGAAGATGCTGGAGGAGTTCGTAGCGAACTTCGCCTCGAACCCGGCAGCCGTGGCGTACGGAAACTGGCAGTTGTCGCAGCAGTTCATGGGCAGCGATGCAACGAAAGCGCTCGATTACGGCGACAAAGCCCTGGCTGCGATGCCGGACGTCATCGATATTCTGCAGTCGCAAACGGACATCGCACAGCAGGCAAAGAACTATTCGAAAGTTGTGGATTACGCGACACGCGCCGCTGTTGTGATCAACGGCATTTCGAAGCAGCCAAAGCCGGAAGGAACGGACGAGGAATCGTGGAAGGGGTCGGTGCAACAGCAACGCCAGCAGGCCCAGCCGACCTACGATTATCTTGCTGCCGCGGCGTACAACGCGATGGGGGCGGAAACCGACCCGAAGAAGCGAGTGGCTGAAATCGAGAAGTTTACGCAGTCATTTACTGGCTCGCCATTGATGGAGAATGCCAATCTGCTGGCGATTGCCAGTTTCCAGGAAATGAATGACCTGGCGAAGATGGCGAGTTTTGGAGAGAAGGCGCTTAAGGCGGATCCGAATAATGCGTCCTTGCTTACGTTGATGGCGAATGCATTTGCAGAAGATCCGAAAGGCGCAGAGTTGACGAAGGCTGATGCCTACGCGAGAAAGGCAATCGAGATCGTTAAGGCCGACACGACGTCGCCGGAAGAGAAGAAACTGGTAACGGAGGGCTTCGCGCACCAGGTGCTTGGATATACATTGCTGCGGCAAGAGAACACTCCGGCAGCGATTGCGGAATTGAAGACCGCCTCGGCGATGCTGAAGAGCGATCCGGCGAAGTACTCGATTACGTTGTATCGCCTCGGGTTCGCTTATGCGAAATCGAACCAGGTGGCGAATGCAAAGCAGGTACTGACGGAGGCCACGGAAGTGGACGGTCCGTTCAAAGAGGCGGCGAAGGAGTTGCTGGGGAAAGTGAACGCAGCCAAGCCGGCGCGGAAGAAGTGAGAATCAGGAAGTGCAATCAAGGGCATTGCCTTACGGGCGATGCCCTTATTTTTTCTTGGTGAGTTCGTCTGACAACAGGTGCGCCTTCAGCGCCAGATTGTAGGCCCGTTCGAAATCGCCATTCCCCATGGCGTTCTGGGCTTCCTTCACGTAAGAACGGATGTGTTGAACCTCTGTCTGTTCGTTGCTGGAGAGGGTGCGGTTAAGTCCGCGCAGGTTCGATTCGGTTGCTTCAATCAATTGTGTGGTGTCGAGCTTCTGGTGAAGCGCTTCGTCGTGCGAAATCGACGCGGCGGTGAGTGGACCAGACTGTTGAGCCGGTGCCGGCGTGTTTTCTACGACGGTTTTCTTTGGTGGAGCAGGAGGCTGTACGACCTTTCGCGCTGGCCGCGGTTTGGGCTTCGGAGGAGTGGCGGTAGCGATGGTGATCTCTTCCGGGGTCGGCAAGGGGCGAGCGGGCTCGGAAGTTATCGGCGGCGGAGGGCCGGGCGACTGAGTAGTGGTTGTGGCCGGCTGAATTGTTGGAGCCTGAGCCTGCGACCGAATATTGGGCTTCTTCTTCCAAAGCTTGCAGCCGGACGAGCCCAGTAATAGGGCAGCGAGCAAGAGGAAAGATGGTGTCCGGCCTAGCTTCATACGTATTTTGTATTCCTTCAACAGTAGTTACGCAACTTACGCTGGTGATACGTCGGCGGAGGCCTCGCTGAAGGCCCGATCGACGTTGGCGATTGCGGGCAAGCGAAGGTGGAATGTTGTGCCGCCGCCATCGCGTGATTCAAATTCGAGCGAGCCGTTATGAAGTTGCAGGACCCGGTAGGTCATGGCCAAGCCGATGCCGCTGCCGCCCTTCTTGGTCGTGAAATAGAGGTTGAAAATCTTGTCCCTGACCTCGGGCGGAATGCCGGGCCCCTGGTCTTTGATGTCTATGCTGACAACATTGTCGTCGCGATAGGCCGCCATGGTGAGACTTCCTCCGCTGGTGCCCATCGCCTGAATGCCATTGAGCACCACGTTGAGCACGGCCTGCTTGATCAAGTCTGCATCGATGCGAACCCAGAGGGGCTCGTTAGCGATTTCGCGGACGAGTTGGATGCCCTGCTGGTTGGCCTGCGGGATAGCAAGGAGCGCGACATCTTCAAGTGTTCGGCGAAGATCAGTTTCGATAAGCCGGAGTTCGACGGGCCGGGAGAAGTCCACAAGCGTTTGAACAACACGGTCGAGACGGCGGATCTCGCTGGCGATGACGTCCATGTGCCTGCGACTGTCTGGTTCGAGATCCGGAAGCTTTTCGCGGAGCACTTCAAGGTGAAGAACGATAGCGTTGATGGGATTCTTGACTTCGTGCGCGACACCGGAGGTGAGGCGTCCGATAGCGGCGAGACGCCGAGAGAGTTCGATTTCGTCCTCGATCTTCTGGACTGACTCGGCGTCACGGATGGTGACAAGGGCTCCGATTCGTTCGCCACGCTCTTCGATGAAATCGAGCGAAACCTGGACACGCCGGCCGTTCTCCGTCTGAAGTTCAGCTTCTTCCAGCGGGTGATGGAGTTGGAAGGCGTCGAGGATCACACGGCCGAGCACGGAAGCGTCATTGAAGATGTCTTCGACAGAACGGCCGAGCATTTCGCTGCGCGGTCTGCCGACAAACCTTTCAGCGGAGGCGCTCACGAGAACGGCCCGCCAGTCACGCGTGAAGAGCATGAGGCCATCTTCAAGATTGGCCATGATCTGATCGAGGTTCTCCTTCAAAGCGGAGAAGACTTCTTTCACATCACGCATCTGGCGACCGAGTTTGTCGATCTTGTTGCTGACCTGGCCATACTCGTCTTTGCGCGTCTCCTGCTTTTCTTCCGGGGCGACGTCAATTTCGCCGGCGGTGAGGCGATCGAGGCGCTGGCCGATTGCTTCGAGAGGCCGAAGCGCAAAATTCGACAATGCTGCGGCCAGCACGAACGATACGAAGATCGCAATACCGGCAAAGGTAAGAGCACGGTTGAACTGAGGTTCCAGTTCGTTCTTCAGAAAAAGCGTTTGCAGGCTGACACGGACTTCGCCGAAGGGAACACCGGCACGCTGAAGGCGAAGGGTGACGTCATAGACCTTGGGTTTGCCATAGACGATCTTCACCTGCTGCCAGAAGGTGGCGTTACGCAGGTTGAGGAATTGTTCACGCTTGGGCAGGGGTTTTCCCTGAAGGTCGCTCAACGAATGCAGGAGCGCATTGCCTTTGATGTCAGCAATCGCCACTTCGTAGACACTCGGCTCGTATCCCACGATGGACTGGATGAGCGAGTTGACGCCGGGGTCTTCCGCAAGGCTGCCTTCAAGGACGCGGCGGACCTCGTCGGGATCCTGTTCATTGACCCGCATATTGCTGAGGTCAACGTCGAGCGAGTCGCGAGAAACCTGGTAAATCTGATGGGCGATGAAGTCGCCTTGTTCGTAGGCTTCCGTGATGCGCTGACGCAGGATCTGAGACAAATAGACGTACGAGAGCACTGAGACCAGGGCGAGCACCATACCGCTGATCGCCAGCACGAGTTTTGTCTTCAGGCGGAGACGCATGGATAGAGAAAGAAGAAGACAGGCGCGCTTACCCCATAATACCGGAGTTTTACCTGCTTTCCGTTAGCTTTCGTTGGAGGCACCGTTCGCGTGCGCCTGGCTGTACTCCTTAAGTTTGTTGTGCAAGGTCTTCAGGCTGATGCCCAGAATCTCCGCGGCTCGAGTCTTGTTGTTGTTCGTAGATTCCAGGGTCTTCATAATCAGAAGACGCTCCGCCTCGCCAACGGTGGTTCCGACACCGAGTCGAACGGCGTTGGCTTCGAGAACCGGAGCTTTGGGTGTGACCTGCCCGAAACCGGGGGGCAGGTGGCGGGTCTCGATTACCGAACCTTCACAGACAATAACGGCGCGCTCGAGGACGTTGCGAAGTTCGCGGACATTGCCGGGCCAGGCATAGCTGGCAAAGGTGTTCATGACCGCTTCACTCACCATGGCGACATTCCGGCCGTGTTTGATATCGATGTCGGCAATGAGCGCTTTCACGAGATCAGCCAAATCTTCCTTGTGCTCTCGAAGAGGCGGCATGTGGATGCTGAAGACGTTAAGGCGGTAATAGAGATCGTTTCGGAGTTCGCCCTTCGCAACGGCCTCTTCGGGAACCTTGTTGGTGGCTGCAATTACGCGCACATCCACAGAAGTTTCCACCTTGCTGCCTAACCGACGGAGTTTGCGATCTTCAAGGACGCGAAGGAGCTTGGCCTGAGTGCCGATGGGCATTTCACCAATTTCGTCCAGAAGAAGGGTCCCGCCTTCCGCTAACTCGAAACATCCAACACGACGCTCGAGTGCGCCCGTAAACGCACCTTTCTCGTGTCCGAAGATTTCACTTTCAATCAAAGTCTCAGGTATCGCGGCGCAATTAATGGCGACGAATGGCTTGTCCTTGCGAGAGCTCTGCTGGTGGATGGTGCGGGCGACCAACTCTTTTCCGGTGCCGCTTTCGCCTGTGATCAGTACCGAGGCAGTGCTGGGGGCAACCATTTCAACGAGACGGAAAACCTCCTGCATCTTCTTTGAAGGTCCAATGAGCGAGCCGAACACCCCGGTGTCGCGCAGCTTACGGCGAGTCGCTTCGAGTTCAACTTCCATTCCGCGCTGCCTTGTCGCATTTTGCAGAATGGTGCGCAGGCGGGTGGGGTTGACGGGCTTTTCGATGAAATCGTAAGCGCCGATCTTCATGGCCTGCACGGCCGTATCCACGCTTCCTTGAGCGGTCAGCACGATCACCGCGACTGGTTGCGATTGCTGAGACAGGCGCTGAAGCAATTCCAGACCATCCATTCGGGGCATCTTGAGGTCGGTGACAACGATGCCGGGGGAGAATGGGCCGACTTTTTCGAGTGCTTCCACTCCGTCGCTGGCGGTTTCGGTGCGGTATCCCCAGGCAGAGATCAACTCAGACATGCCGGAGCGTTCGTTATCTTCGTCCTCAACAATCAGGACCTTCTCTTGTGTCATCACAGCCCTTCAAGTTCCAAAATGCAGCAGCCGTCCGGCTGCGAGACGATTTGGCGCAATCCGAGTACCTCACATTGGATGCGAAAATTCTACCTATAGTAACTTTTCAACCCGACGCGCATGTATAAAAGTGCGACTGAATGTCGGTTGATCGAAGAAACATTGGCGGGAAGGGCATGTCATTCGCCGACCCGGCCCGAATCCCGAAATGGGAATGAAGGCGGATACCAGTGGTTCCGGCCTGCGCGGAGCGGTGTTCTGCGAATCCGGAAGATTCCCGGAGTGGCCAAGCAGAATGCAAGCGCCTGTGGGTTGCATCAATCTTACGGCGTGAGCACATGACCAAAATGCCGGTTCAGCGGGTGTTTCCGAGCTGAATATTTCGGGGCGGCTTGAAGCAGGGGAATCGCTTTTCGAGGAAATTTCCTAATAATCCAATAGAAATAACGGTTCAGTATTCAGTTCAAACCGCCGAAAGGTGCAGTCGGAAGCGGGAAACGGCTTCGCCTGCTTGGATCAGCACGGCAAGAATGAATCCAAACTAATCTTCAAATCACCTTAGCCGGTGCGATACAATTCTCCGGCACGGTCTAAGTATTTCGGCTGTGCCGGATTCCTTTTCTCATTCGCAGTAAAACGTAGTCTTTGATTACCGGAGGATTTACATGTCACTTCGTAAACGCGCTTCTGGCCGAGTACTGTTGGTGCTGGCCATATTTGTAATCGGCTTGATGTCCTCCGCCGTGCTAGCGCAAGAGGCCACTGTTCCCAAAGTGGACATATTTGCAGGGTATTCCTGGTATGACGCAGGAATGCGCGTGAACGGCATGAAGCTGGACAGCAATCCAATCGGGTTCGGAGCCGCCATAACTTATAACGCGAACAAATGGCTCGGCTTGACCTTGGATGGAGCTGGCCATCTTGGCAGCGACAACAATCAGGCCGGAACCGTCATGATCGGTCCGCGGCTTACGTTCCGCGACCAGGAACACTTCCGCCCGTTTATCCATGCACTTGGTGGACTTCACCTGTTGACACTGGATTCGCAAGTGCCCGGCGGCAGCTACAACCACAAGGGAATTGGCTTGAAGTTGGGCGGCGGATTCGATATTCCGATCAACAACCGGTTCAGCTACCGCTTGTTTGAAGCCAACTATCTCTGGTCGCACCACAACCTGTATCCCCAGACGGCAGTTCACGGGAATACCGGTCGCGGCGCGGAACTGAGAACTGGTATCGTGTTCAACTTTGGCGGCGCTCCGCCGCTACCGCCGATGGCGATGAGCTGCTCTGCTGCTCAGCCGGCCTCGGTGTTGGCAGGCGAACCCGTTTCGGTGAGCGCGAACGTTACGAACATTCCGCCGAAGAAGACCCTGACGTATGAGTGGTCAAGCACGGGCGGTAAGGTGAGTGGCAGCGGCACGGGAGCCCAGATCGACACCGCTGGACTTGCGCCGGGAACGTACACGGTAACGGCGAAGGCAATTGATCCGAAGCCGAAGAAGAACCAGGGACCGCTGAGCTGCACGTCGACTTTCACGGTCAACGAGCCGCCGAAGCATCCGCCGACCGCACAGTGCTCGGCTAATCCGACCACGGTTCGTGCAGGCGACACTTCGACTGTCAACGTGACGGCTGGCAATCCTGACAATCGTCCGCTGACCTACAACTACACCGCAACCGCGGGTCGTGTGACCGGAAACAATGCGACGGCGACGTTGGATACGGCCGGCGCGAGCGCAGGTCCAATCCAGGTCACGGCAACAGTGAGCGATGATCGTGGTCTAAGTGCGAATTGCACCGCGTCGGTGAATGTGGAAGTTCCGCCTCCGCCGCCGCAAGCGACCAAGATCAACGAGTGCCAGTTCCCAGACAAGCGGCGTCCGTCCCGCGTGGACAACGCCTGCAAGGCTGTGCTGGATGAAGTCGCTTTGCGTCTGCAACGTGAAGCCGATGCCCGGCTGGTGATCGTGGGACATGGCGATCCGGCGGACAAGAAGAACATGGCACGGTTCTCGGCCGAGCGTGCGATCAATTCCAGGACTTACCTGACGACCGGTGAGGCGAAGCAGGGAATTGACCCAACGCGCATCGAACTGCGGACCGGAGCTGACACTGGCATGACGGCTGAATACTGGCTGGTTCCTGCTGGCGCCAACTTCACGATGGAAGGCACGCAACCGGTTGACGAGGCGAAGTTCGCACCTAAGAAACCGGCAAAGCGCCGCTAACCGAGGTAGTGTTTTCGAGAGCCGGTCGAGTTATCGACCGGCTTTTCGTTTTCGGCTATCCTGAATTGACCATCTCCTCAGGAGTTCGCTTCTGAGAGGCATCGGAGTACACGTGGTCTTTTGCAGGGTCAAATACCGCTTTCTAGCAAACATCGGCCTCTTCCTGCTTTTTGCATTCCTTACAGCGAGTGCCCAGTGGATTTCTCTGGGTCCCAACGGTGGCGACGCACGCAGCCTGGCAGTCGACCCGTCGAATCCGGACAGGGTTTTCCTTGGTACGAGTGCAGGCGAACTGTTCCTGTCGACTGACAGAGGAGCCAGCTGGACCCGGTACGCGCACCTGGGGGAAAACTACGACTACGTGCTGGACCACATCGCTATCGTTCCGAGTGATCCGGCGGTTATGTATGTCAGCGCGTGGAGCATTGAGAACAATGGCGGCGACCTGTTTAAGTCCACTGACCATGGCAGAACGTGGACAGCGATGCCTGCCATGAGAGGGAAATCAATTCGGGCGATGGCATTATCACCGTCAGATTCGCGCGCAATTGCCGTCGGCGCCCTGGACGGCGTCTATCGGAGTCTGGATGGTGGCCAAAACTGGGAGCGGATCTCGCCCGCGAGTAGCGCAGAAATCAAGAACATCGAGTCGATCGCGTTTGATCCGCGCAGCGTGCACACGGTGTATGCGGGTACGTGGCACCTTCCCTGGAAGACGGAAGACGGCGGGCGCACATGGGAGAACATCAAGCAAGGCATCATTGATGACTCGGATGTGTTCTCGATCATCGTGGACCAGAAGAATCCGTCCGTGGTGTACGTGAGTGCCTGCTCGGGAATTTATAAGAGCGAGACCGCGGGAGCGCAGTTCAAGAAAGTGCAAGGGATTCCGTTCTCCGCGCGCCGTACGCGAGTTCTGCACCAGGATCCCACGAACAGTGCGGTTGTGTACGCCGGAACTACCGACGGATTATGGAAGACGGTTGATTCGGGGCAAACATGGGCTCGGGTAAGCGGGGCAAATCTCATTATCAACGATGTGCTGGTGGATCCCCGTGACCCGAACGCGGTTCTGCTGGCAACAGACAGAAGTGGGGTGTTGATGAGCCGCGATGGAGGCAACAGCTTCGCGGACTCGAACCGCGGATTTTCGCATCGCCAGGTGACTGCCGTGGTCGTGGACAGGGATGACCCGGAACGAATCTACGCCGCGATGATCAACAACCGGGAGTACGGAGGCGTTTACCAGTCCAGGGACAGTGGACGGACTTGGTCGGCGTGGAATTTCGGCTTGGGGGCCAGAGACATTTTCAGCCTTGATCAGTCTGACGACGGCACGATTGTTGCCGGAACGAACCAGGGGGTCTTCAGCCTGAAGAAGGACACAGGCAAGTGGAACCCGATCAACCTGGTTCTTCGCGAGAAGACAACGACCATACCAGTGAAACCGCGGAAGAAAGGCGCGCCCAAGACGCGGATTAAGCGCGAGTGGATCAAAAGCGCCATCACAGGGCGTGCCGCGCAGGTACGCGTCGGGAACGGAACGTGGTTCGCTGCGACGGCACAAGGGCTGTTTAAATCGAAAGACTCTGGAGCAAGTTGGACCGGTGGCGCAGTTCTGGGACAGGCGCAATTCGTCGCCGTCGATACAGACGGCAAAAAGGTACTGGCCGCAAGTCCAGTGGCGGTTCTGCTATCCGATGATTTGGGGGAGAGTTGGAAGCAGTTGGAATTGCCGCCGTTTGTAAGCCGGATTTTCAATGTCGCAGTCGGGCCGAACGGTGACCTCTGGATTGTCACGCACATGGGGACTTTCCGGAGCAGGAATACGGGAGGCAGTTGGGAACATATCTCGGCGGGGTATCCGCCAACGAAGTTCTCTTACGTCAGGTACGATCGCGCGGGTGCGCGGTTAATCGGAGTAGCGGGCGCTCGTAACCGCGTTTACCAGAGCTTTGATGGTGGAGATACGTGGTCACTGCAAGCGGACGCTGTCTACCCGATTCGGAATCTGTCGGTGGCGCAAGGACGAATTCTTGCCGTCACGGACTTCAGTGGCGTGATTTCACAGACAGGGCAGCGACAGAGTTCGGCGTCGGGCGGCGGGTCGCGTTAATTCAACTTGCCGCGGCGGCAGTGGAAATGGGCAGGTTTTGTTTCTCCCAGGCATCGAAGCCGCCGATCACGTCCACTACCTCGGAGAATCCAGCCTTCTTCAGCAAACTTGCAGCAATCATGCTGCGATAACCCGATTTGCAATGAACGGCGACGGGTTTCGTGGGGTCGAGTTCCGGCAGTCCTGAGTAAAAGAGATCGAGCGGGCGGAAGTACGCCACGTCGAGGTGGCCGGAATCCCATTCTCCCTGTCTGCGGACATCAAGAACCTGAACGTCGCCAGATCGTATGGCGGAACTGAGCTCCGACGGTGAGATGCGTCCAATGGTGGAAGTGCTCAGACCCGAAGCCGTCCAGGTGGCGAGCCCTCCTTCCAGGTATCCCGTCATAGTTTCGATACCGACCCGTGCGAGGCGAATGCGAGCCTCGTTTACCTGGTCGACGCTCTGGGCAAGCAGCACGATGGGAGTATCGAGGCCAAGAATGGTGGCTGCCCAACTGGCGAACTGCCCTGAAAGTCCGATGTTAATGGAGCCCGGAACGTAAGCGGCTGCGAAATCCGCGCTTTCACGAACGTCCAAAACGACAGCCGAATCGTCTTCGATGATTTGCTGAAGTTCCGAAGCGTTCAGGGATCGAAGCGGAGGTAAGTCGTTCAGTGGCGGAGCTCCTTCGCGATTGATCTCTGCGTCGTGTGCGAAGTATTCCGGCCGTACCGGTAAGTTGGTCGTCAACTGTTGGATGAATTCTTCCTTCGTCCTGATCTGGAGCGCATAGTTTGTCAGGCGCTCGGTGCCGATGGTCGAGTAACGCTCAGCCCTCATATTCCGGCCGCAGAGTGAACCTGCGCCGTGTGCGGGGTAGACAAGGACTTCATCGGGCAATGTGAGTAATTTCTGGTGAAGGCTGTCGAAGAGCATTCCGGCGAGTTGCTGTGGTGTGTGCGTCGGCGAAAGATCAGGACGGCCCACATCACCGATGAACAGCGTGTCCCCGGTCAGAACGGCCCACGGGTTCACACTCTTTTCAGGGTCGATGACAAGCAGGCAAATACTTTCCGGTGTGTGGCCAGGCGTCGCCAGAGTGCGGATATGACAATTTCCAAACTGGAGTTCAAATCCATCATCCACAGGTACATGCGGAAAGCGCGCGCCAGCTAAACGGCTCAGGTAAACCTGTGCTCCCGTGCGAGCCGCCAGTTCGCGATGCCCTGAGACGAAATCAGCGTGAAGATGGGTTTCGAAAATGTGCTTGATCTGAAATCCACGTTCGTCGGCTGCGCGGAGGTAAATTTCGACGTCCCGCTGGGGGTCCACGATGATCGCGGTTCCTTCCGACGCCAACATGTAAGAGGCGTGAGCCAGACACCCGAGGTAGAACTGCTGGAAATACATGATTCCCACCCCACAAGAAATCGACTTATCTCTTCTTCAAAGTGCGCCAAATATCGGGCCAGAATTCCTTCACGACATTGAAGCCAGCGCGGGTACCGATGACAATGCCCGCGCGGCTGAAGACCAGACCCACACCACGTTGCTCGTCCGGATAGTATGCGTTGGACAGGCCGCCGGCAGCAATGGCGCCCATCCAGAGCGCAGCGTTCGGCACCGGTCGCCGATGATCATTGCGAGTGACGAAGACCCTCGTGATTGAATACAGGGTGCGTGATGAAGCGGAGCCGGTTTCCTTTCTGAAGTAGCGAGGATCGGTGCGCAAGACAGAAGGGAAGACGAAGGTTCCGAAAAACTCCATTGAGGTTTGATCCGCCAATGCGGCTCCGAAGCGTTTGCCGTAGCCTTCCGCCCCCTGACCGTAGGCAGGAAACTTGTCGCGAGCCTGGGAAACTCCGGCCTTTGCACCTGCGGCCACGATCTGAAATGGATTGGTTGAATTGTCGGCAAATAAGAGAAATTTCTGGCTGGTCGAGAGCGGTGCGTCGCTGCTTGAAGAAGCTACGGGAATAAACGAAAACCGTCGCTTCTGTTTCGCTTCCACCTGCGGAGTGGGTGCGTCAGGGAGGGGGTTCTCCTGGGCGTGCGAGGGCGCCATTACGCAGAGAAGCAGCAGGAAAATCATCGCTTTCAATTTGAACTCCCCGAGTTGGATAAGGGTACACGTGAGTATCCGTGCGCGCAATCGAGGCGAGTCGTCTCCCGGATTGGAAGCGGAAACGACGGATGTTCCGTTCGTAATACTGGCGACTGTGCCGGGGTTGCCGGAGATGGGGAATACGCATAGAATAGGAAAACAATCTGCGTAGTAAGAAGTAGGCGCGTAGCTCAGTTGGTTAGAGCGCTACCTTGACACGGTAGAGGTCAGGAGTTCGAGTCTCCTCGTGCCTACCATTTCTTTTGTATGACTTAGGGGACTAAACGCCACTTTGTCAGCTTGCAATCCCGTAGCTCCAGCCCCCGTCAGTTACTCGCATTCCCGACGCTTCAAGACAAAAAGCTAACGCTTCGGTGCCTCGTGCAATTCGATTGGATTGCCATCCGGGTCATCCAGCAGGATTTGTCGGCCTCCCGGGCCGGACTCGACTGCACTGCGAAACGATGTATGGGCTTTCTTGAGTGCGTTGATGGAAGCGTCCAGTTCATCCACGTACAGCACAATACGATTCCAACCGCCGGAATGTTGCTGGGTTCCGTCGGGCATAGGGCGGTTGCCGGACGCGCCGGGGCCGCTCAAGAGAAGGTGAAGGTTGCCGCGCGCGATGATGAACACGGGGCCTCCGCGCTGGATAGGATGGAATCCGAGTTGGTCTGTGTAGAACTTCAGAGATCGCTCCAGGTCGGAAACCTGATAACGGACAATGGCGGTGTTGTTGTCAGGCGTGAATCGAATGCTCATTTTCGAACCTCATCTAGGGACGCGAAGCGCGAGAGTTTGGATAGCCAACTTAAATCGTCAAATCACTGACCGGGCTGGAGGTTCCACCGCACGCGCTCTGGGGCAGTATCGTGCCGTTCCGTCCGTCGGTACAGATGAAATGCAATCGCTGTCACCCAGACCCACATCGCAATCCCGGGTACAAGAAATGCAAGATTCTTGGTGGAAGTATCGGCTCCGGCGATCGCGACGAGCGCAAATGCGGCGAGCGAAATTGGGACGGCTACCCAGGAAAACCAGACCCACTTGCGGAGTCCGTGGGCGGCGAACCACCGTGCGATCACAAGACTTGCGGCGACAAGCGCAATAGAACTAAGCGAGCGGGATGCCATCTGGAGGAGCCCGTGCCAGGTCGTTGTATGGGACAGCGTGCCGGGTGGAAAGCCGATCACCGGGTCTGCGGGGAAGACTCCGCTGCTGATGTAGGCGATTCCATATAGCACAAACAGCCGTGAGCCCCATAGCCCACCGAGGTCACGTGGTAGCATTCGGCGGACGCCGACTGCAAAGAGCACCATCAACACGCCCGCGATAATGTAATTCGCCTGGTGAATCCAGCCGAGATCGCCGGTTGTTAGCAGGTTATAACGGTGGATTCTTGGATCGAAGCCCTCGCGCGTGACTGCCTGGATGGCTGTGACCGCAATATAGAGTGGACCCGCAAGGAACCCGCAGGCGAGTAATGCCCCGGTATTTCTTGACACGGATTTGTATATGTTTTGCTGGAGCATCCCATTTCTCCTTAACGTCGTATGTAAAGCATCGAGCCCCGACCCGAAGATGTTTGTTACCTTGGGCTGGGATCATTCGTCAGGTGTATGACGGAGCAGGAGGCGCGAACGTAACATGGACCAGCACGGGTGGCTGAGCGAGCAATTTGAAGAGAACCGGTCACGGCTGCGTGGATTGGCGTACCGGATGCTCGGCTCTCTACCCGAAGCCGAGGACGCTGTCCAGGAAGCGTGGCTGCGTCTGAACCGCGTCGATGCGGGCTCTGTTGAGAATCTGGGCGGCTGGTTGACGACTGTAGTTTCGCGCGTGTGTCTGGACATGCTGCGCTCACGAAAATCGCGGCGTGAAGATCCGATCGAAGGACAGGCGATTGAGCCGAGTACCCTTCGCGGGAAAGGCGAGGATCCTGAAAGTGAAGCCGTGCTGGCGGATTCAGTTGGGGTGGCGTTGCTTGTGGTGCTAAATACACTGTCGCCTGCCGAGCGGCTTGTCTTTGTTTTGCACGATCTGTTCGCCATACCGTTCGACGAGATAGCGGCCATCATGGGACGTTCACCGGCGGCGGCGAAACAGCTCGCGAGCCGAGCGCGCCGGCGGGTGCAGGGATCGCCAGCGCCGTCGGACGCAGACCGGGTTCGGCAGCGGAAAGTGGTGGACGCATTTTTGAGGGCAGCCCGTTCAGGCGACCTCGAAGGCCTACTCGCGGTGCTCGATCCGGACGCTGCCATTCGTATCGATGGCGCAGCGCGTATGGCCGGCGGGGCACCCGATGCCGCCGACACTCCGCGTGAACTCAGAGGTGCTTCGACGTGGGCAAGGCAGTTTATCGCCCTCTCCCGAGGGCTGCCGGCAGTACACGCGGCGCTCATCGATGGATCAGTGGGACTGATTTTGGCGACGGGAGGCAAATTGTCTCGCGCTTTGACCTTCAACTTCAGGAACGACAAGGTTACGCGCATCGAAGTGATTGCAGAGCCAGGCCGGCTTCGCGAACTCGACATCGCAGTGCTCTAGTCGGTATAGATGCAGCAACTAGCTTTATTTTCAACGCCGGCGCTGCAAACAACATCGTGAAATCACAGTAAATCCAGAGCCGGGACCGGGCATACCGCGATCACCGGTCACAGGATTTTTCTTGTTACCTGATTGACATAATCGATTTAGGTAGGCTAGAGTTCGTGCGCTCAAGAGTTAGTTGTCCTCTCAAACTAACACTGAGCGCGTCCGAATTCGCAGGCCAGACCAGATAAACGTAACCAACCGATTCAACTGTGCAGGAAAAGCGGTGACGAATTCCGCGGGCCTTCAGTTGCAAGATCGAATTCATTCAGGCTTCGAATAACAAAAGACCGCAATAATCCGGTAACCGCAACAGGAAACGAATTCAGTCCGCAGTTCCGATGAACTGAGTGAAAACACGAGGAGCGGTTATGAATTTCGCTAAAACAGCCAAATGGGCGATGCGAGCCATTTTGATGGCTTTTTTACTAACGACGATTACGGGAGTTGCACAGGTGTGCACGGGCATCCCTGATTTTCCTGACAACACTGTGACTGCTACTCAAGACCGTGATCACATGATGTGCCAACTCGGCGTTGCGTTCCCGGTGCTTCCAGTCAGGCAGGGAACAGCTTGGCCTTGGAACGATCCAACAGCTCCTACGAACGCATGGCCTAGAAATCAGGCGGCGCCAGAGGGCAACTGGACTGACGCCCAGGGGCACACAGTCGTACGCACGGCGTGGGGCAACTGGCATACATACGACTCCGAACCACAATTCAACCCGCCTGCTGACGTTCATTATCCTGATGTCGCCGCGACGTATAAGGGCGGGGCGATGACCGGAGTTGGCGATTATGGACCGGGATCGAATCCGCGGTATCCAGACATCGAATTGCTGGAGATGAAGGATGGTACGCCAGTGAGCGTCCGCGAGGATTGGTGGATGAAACGGCGTCCGGAGATTTTCAATTTTGTTCAGCAGCAGCTGTACGGAACGACTCTGCTTGATTTCAAACCGAATATCACCTGGTCTGTTGTGCCTGCGAATCCAGCGAGCGGCACACAAAACGGTAGCGATGGACAGCCTTATGCGTACACCGCGAAGGTGATCACAGGCACGATCGATACCTCGAGTTATCCAGCCCTTCGCCACATTCCAAGAATTACCGCAACCTGTCGGCTGCCATCGGCGACAATCGGAACCAAAGTGCCAGTTGTGGTTGTTTTCGGTGGCGCTACCGCCTTCCAGTACACCGCTCCTTATGGGTACGGTGTCTGCGGTTTGTCTCAAACGCAGATTCAGCCTGACAACGGAAATCAAGGCGCATTGTCGAGCTATCTGATTGGATTGAAGAACCAGGGCAATTGGAGAAAGCCTGACGATCCCGGCGCACTGGTTGCATGGGCGTGGGGCGTCAGCAGGCTCATCGACTACTTCGAAACCGATCCTGATATCGACGGTGACAAAGTTGGAGTTGAAGGCCATTCTCGCAACGGCAAAGCTACTCTTGTGGCTGCAGCATACGATCAGCGTGTCGTTGCTGCTTACCCAAGCTGCGGGGGTTCGCTGGGCACTTCCTGGGCGCGCCGTGCATACGGTGAGACACTCGACTTCGTTTCCAGTTCATCGAGTGAATATCACTGGGTCACGGGTAACATCATGAAATATGCAGGGCCGATTAATCCTTATGGCCCTCGAGAGAACCAGTTTCCGCGTAAGGTCCAGAACCTCGATGTGGACACGCACTCCATGATGTCGCTGATTGCTCCTCGTGCGGTGTTCACGAACGGCGGCACGGACAATAGCAACGGAAACGGTGATGCGTGGCAGGATCCGCGTGGCATGTATCTGGCCGGCGCTGTTTCCGGCCCGGTTTGGGAATTCCTTGGATGGCCTGGACAGATCATTCCTGAGGGAACTCTGTTCACGACATCAACCGGGTATGTTTACCCGGCGACGTGCGCGAACAACACCACTTCGGGACGAAGCGTGTGCGATCCCTCGGCTGAATCAGTGGGCGGAACTCCACCGTTCGATGTTCCGTTCATTGAAGGCACAGTGGGATATCGCCGGCACAAGGAAGGTCACACGGATGCTCCTGACTGGCCGAGCTTTGCGCTATTTGCAAACCGGTACTTCAAGGATGCCCGTCCGGTAGTCACAGCTGACCAGAGCTTCGTCCTCGGAAACGGTCCGATGAATGTGGTCGGTACGGTTGCTGCAACCGATGCTGATGCCGGGGACACTCTTAAAAACTGGCAGGTGAAGGGCGGAAGCGGTGCTTACACATTCGTCATCGACTCGGACTCGGGGCAGATCACGATCGCGAATGCTTCCGCGATCGACTTTTTCAGCACCCCGAGCTATTCGCTTACAGTGATGGTGGGAGACGGGAAGCTACCGAGCCACGATCAGACGGTAACGATTGCGATCCCGACGAAGGTTACGATCTGTCACAAGCCGGGCAAGATCAGCAATACTCTGTCGATTTTGAAGACGTCGGTACCTGATCATCTTGCGCATGGAGATGCGATCGGATCTTGCACTAACTAATGTGCAATTACTCACTGCGAGAGGGCTGGCCAAGTGTCAGCCCTCTTTTCTTTTGGTACGGTTTTTCACGACGTACTTGCGAATGATGTCCTCCTGAAGATGTTGCTCCCGAGACTTCGAGAGTGTGATATAGTTCACCGCTCAAACTAAGTACAGCACAAAACTTGCTGCAAATTTCTCGAGAGTTCATAGTTCTTTGCCGAAGGACGCCATTGTGAGAACTACTGCGAAGCCATTATCTAAACCTGCAAAGCCGAAGAAGACATCCGATCCCGCATATAAAAATCCGAAACTGTCCGCATCACAGCGCGTGAAAGACCTGCTCTCCCGCATGACGGTGGAAGAGAAGGCTGCCCAGATGATCTGCTACTGGCTGAAGAAAGCAGAGACTCTGGTGGACGCCGAGGGGAACTTCGATCCCAAAAAGGCAAAAGCCGCCTTTAAAGCTGGGCACGGGCTGGGCCAGGTAGGCCGTCCGAGCGACGCGGGTAAAGGCAAGAATGCTCGCAGCATGGCGGAACTTACGAACGCGATCCAGAAGTTCTTTCTCGAGAACAGCCGGCTTGGAATTCCCGTGATTTTTCATGAGGAGTGCCTGCACGGGCATGCGGCAGTGGACGGAACGAGCTTTCCGCAGCCGATCGGATTGGGCGCGACCTTCAATCCGCAACTGGTGGAAGATCTGTTCGCCATGACGGCGGAAGAGGCCCGGCTGCGCGGCACACACCAGGCGCTGACACCGGTGGTGGACGTTGCGCGAGATCCGAGGTGGGGCCGGGTGGAAGAGACGTATGGCGAAGATCCCTACCTGGTTTCGCGGTTGGGAATCGCCGCGGTGAAGGGCTTCCAGGGCGATGCCAAGTTCAACAACAAGAATCGAGTAATCGCGACATTGAAGCATTTCGCGGGGCACGGGCAGCCTGAGTCAGGCATGAATTGTGCGCCGGCGAACGTGTCGATGAGAGTACTGCGTGAAACCTTCTTGTACACATTCAAGGAGGCGCTCGATAAAGCAGGCGCCATCAGCGTGATGGCTTCTTACAACGAGATTGACGGCATCCCATCGCACGCAAACAAGTGGCTTCTGCAAGATGTACTTCGGAAGGAGTGGGGCTTCAAAGGTTTTGTTGTATCCGATTACTACGCCATCTGGGAGATGACCTATCGGCCCGACACGCACGGACACTTCGTGGCGAAGGACAAGAAAGAAGCGTGCAAGCTCGCAGTTGAAGCGGGAGTAAATATCGAGTTGCCGGATCCCGACTGCTATCTGCACCTGATCGAGTTGGTGAAGAAGGGCGTGCTGAAGGAATCGCAACTCGATGATCTGGTTGCACCGATGCTGCTCTGGAAGTTCCAAATGGGATTGTTTGAAGATCCGTACGTGGATCCGGATGAGGCGGACCGGGTGGTGGGATCGGAGCCGAATCGAAAACTGGCACTCCAGGCTGCACGAGAAACGATCACCCTGTTGAAGAACGATGGCAACGTCGCTCCATTGAATCTGGACAAGCTCAAAACAATTGCTGTGATAGGGCCCAATGCGAACCGCACCTTGCTAGGCGGGTATAGCGGGGTTCCAAAGCAGGAAGTGACAGTTCTGGAAGGGATCAAAGCGTGCGTAGGGAACAAGGCACAGGTTCTCTACAGCGAAGGGTGCAAGATCACGCGTGGCGGCTCATGGAACCAGGATGACGTGGTTCCGAGCGATCCGGAAGAGGACCGTAAGCAAATTGCCGAAGCCGTCGACGTGGCGAAGAAGTCCGACGTGATCGTGCTGGCGATTGGTGGAAACGAGCAGACTTCGCGGGAAGCGTGGTCACTGAAGCATATGGGCGACCGCACGAACCTGGACCTGATTGGAAGGCAGGACGAGTTGGTGAAGGCGATGGTCGAGACAGGGAAGCCCGTCATCGTGTTTTTGTTTCATGGGCGTCCGAACTCGATCAATTACATCAGTCAGAATGTGCCCGCGATATTCGAGTGCTGGTACCTAGGACAAGAATGCGGCACCGCAGTGGCGGAGGTGCTGTTTGGAGATTTCAACCCGGGAGGAAAGTTGCCGATCAGCGTCCCGCGTTCTGCTGGGCATCTGCCGGTCTTCTACAACTACAAGCCGTCTGCGCGGCGAGGCTACCTGTTCGATGACGTCACGCCTTTATATCCGTTCGGGTACGGGCTGAGCTATACAACATTCGAATTGAAGAACGTGAGACTGGCGAAGAAGAGGATTGCCAAAGACGGCTCAACCCGAGTGGCGGTGGACGTAACAAACACCGGTAAGCACGAGGGAACAGAAGTGGTACAGATGTACATCCGAGACATCGTCAGCTCCGTCACCAGGCCTGTTAAGGAACTGAAAGGTTTTGCAAAGATCTCATTGAAGCCGGGCGAAACGAAAACTGTGGACTTGGACATCACGCCGGAACTGCTTAAGTTCTGGGACGTGAATATGAAGTACGTGGTCGAACCCGGAGAATTTGAAGTCATGGTCGGAACGTCGTCACGCGATCAGGACCTCCAAAAGGTAGTCCTGCAGGTGATCTAAGAAATAGTGAGGCCAATGAAATGGCTGAGAGCGTTCAGAAGTTAGCAGTGAGAGAAAAGGCTGGATACGCGTGCGCGGACATCGCGACGAACTTCTTCTTCCAGTCAATGATTCTTTATCAAACCCGTTTTTATACCGACACAGTTGGGCTTTCCGCAGTGGCAGTTGGCTCAATGTTCCTGGTGCTTCGACTTGCGGATGCTGTGTTCGACCCCATCATTGGAGCGCTTTCGGATCGTACCAATACGCGGTGGGGCAAATTCCGGCCCTGGGTTCTGTTTACCGCAGTGCCATTCGGCTTGGTGTTCTGGCTAGTTTATGTAACCCCGAATGTCGGCACACAAGGGAAACTGATTTATGCGTACATCACTTACACGCTGGTGATGATGCTCTACTCCGCGAATAACACGCCCTATTCAGCCCTTATGGGTGTGATGACTCCGGATGCCAGTGAGCGAAGCGCAATTGCGAGCTACCGATTCGTGGGCGCGCTGGTCGGCCAGTTCTTGATTCAGGCACTACCTCTTCCGCTGGTTGCCAAATTGGGCCAGGGAGATTCAGCAAAGGGTTGGGCCATGACGATGGCCATCTTCGCGGGCTGCATCGTTGTGCTGAACCTGATCACGTTCGCGAGCACGCGAGAACGGGTTATCCCGGATCCGAGGCAGAAATCATCGATCAAAGCCGACCTCAAGAACGTATTTACGTGCGAGCCGTGGATTGTGATGTTCGTGCTCACGCTTCTGGTATTTACGATGCTTGTCGTGCGCGGTAGTTCATCGAACTACATGTTTACCTACTATCTCGATCAAGCACATCTGAAAGGTGTCTTGGAGTCGATCGGCTTGGCAGGTGGTGATCCGGCTTCTATCGGCGGCTTTAAGTCTGTGCTGAACTCACTTGGGTTGCTGATTGCTCCTGACGGCTCCAATGCGGCGGCAGTCGGACTCAGCCTCTATTTCGTAATCGGCAGCATTATCCAGATCCCGGGAATCATTCTTTCGAAGCCGCTTGCGGACCGTTTCGGCAAGAAGGCGGTATTCCTGATCGGAGCGTTCATCACCACTCTCGCCACTGCCGGCGTTTTCCTGGCTTCACCGACATCGATTGGGCAGATGTACTTCTGGAGCGTGCTTTGGGCAGTCGGCTGGGGGCCAACTGTTCCTCTGCTCTGGGTGATGATTGCCGATGTTGCCGACTACTCGGAGTGGAAGACGTATCGCCGGGCTACCGGATTCATGTACGCAGGTATCCTGTTTGCGTTAAAAGCGGGACTCAGTCTCGGCGGCGCATTGAGCGCGTGGATCATCAATGCTTACGGATATGTTCCGAACCTTCAACAGACCGAGCGCGCATTGCTGGGAATTCGTCTCGGGGCGAGCCTCTATCCTGCGCTGGCGCTTTGCGTTGTGCTAGTTTGCCTGGTGCTTTACCCGATCGGCAAAGAGCTGAATATCCGCATACAGAACGAGTTGATGGAGCGGCGCAAGGCCTACATGGGTGACACGCTTCCTACGACGAGTTCATAGGAGCAATCATTGGCCATGATGAGACAACTTACTTTTGCAATGCTGTTGCTTGGAGTGATTGTCAGCGCCGATGCGCAGACAACATTAAAGTCAGCATTTAAGGACACATTCCTCGTGGGCGCCGCGATGAATCGCGCGCAGATCTTCGAGGAGCCAGGAAGCGGATCTGCAATCATCAAGGAACAATTCAACTCGATCACCCCGGAAAACATTCTGAAATGGGAACGAGTACATCCGAAGCCGGAAGAGTACGATTTTGCGGCGGCGGATCGGTTTGTGGAGTTCGGCACGAAGAACAAGATGTTCATGGTCGGTCACACGCTTGTGTGGCACAACCAGACGCCGAAATGGGTGTTCGAGGACGAGAAGGGAAATCCGTTAACTCGAGACGCTTTACTCAAGCGAATGCGGGATCACATCCATACGGTGGTTGGCCGCTACAAAGGGAAGATCAACGGATGGGATGTAGTTAACGAAGCTCTGAATGAAGACGGCACGCTTCGGCAATCGAAGTGGATGACTATTATCGGTGAGGATTACATTGCGCAGGCGTTCAAGTTTGCGCATGAAGCGGACCCAAAGGCCGAGTTGTACTACAACGACTTCTCTCTCGAGAATGAAGCAAAGAGAAATGGTGCCATTGCCCTGCTGAAGAAACTCAAGGCGCAAGGGGTGCCAGTGACAGCCGTCGGACTCCAGGGCCATAACGATCTCGAGTGGCCGACCGTTGAGCAGCAGGATGCCACCATCGCCGCCTTCAGGGCGATCGGGTTGAAGGTTGCGATCACGGAACTGGATATCGATGTATTGCCACGTCCTCCGCAGCAGGCTTCCGGTGACGCCGAAGTCACGAGGAGCATGCAGGCGACTCCGCAACTCAATCCCTATACGAATGGTTTGCCGGATTCTGTGCAGCAGGCGCTGGCAAAACGGTATGCCGATCTGTTCGGTATTTACTACAAATATCGTGGCACTGTGGACAGGGTCACGTTCTGGGGCGTCACCGATAAGGAGTCCTGGAAGAACAATTGGCCCATCCGCGGCAGGACGAACTACCCGTTGCTTTTCGATCGTGAAGGCAAACCAAAAGCAGCCTTTGATTCAGTAATCAAGACCGCGAATCGCAAATCGGCACATCACTAAAAGCGAGTTCCGTGAGCACTTCGACGAGAGGTGCTCACGGACGAGACTCGGCTCAGCTTCCGAGCCGATCGGCCCTCCGGTTCATCATTTCGACTTTCGGTGAGGAAAATGAAGCGATACTCCTTTGCGTTCCTTTGTCTCCTACTCGTTGTCGCCCGCGTGTGTGTAGTCGCACAACAGACCGGCCAAACTCCTGCGTACAAAAATCCGAGCCTTTCGGTTGATGAGCGCGTGAACGACCTGATTTCGCGCATGACACTCAAGGAGAAGATTTCGCAATTGGCCCACACGGCCGATGCTGTACCGCGACTTGGGATTCCGGAATACGACTGGTGGAATGAGGGCTTACACGGCGTGGCGCGCGCGGGTAACGCAACAGTGTTTCCGCAGGCAATCGGCATGGCTGCGATGTTTGATGAGCCACTGATGTTCAAGATCGCCGACGTGATCAGCACGGAATTTCGTGCCAAGTACAAGGCGAACGTGCATGCCGATGGATCCACAGATTGGTACAAGGGGCTAACGATTTGGTCCCCGAACATCAACATTTTTCGAGACCCGCGGTGGGGACGTGGCCAGGAAACGTACGGCGAAGATCCCTATCTGACATCGCGCCTGGGATTGGCCTTTGTGAAAGGGCTGCAAGGAAGTGACCCGAAGTATCTCAAGACAGTTGCCACGCCGAAACACTATGCCGTCCACAGCGGTCCCGAACTGACGAGGCACTACGTCGATGTGCCCGTTTCGAAGCACGATATGGCAGACACCTATCTGCCGGCGTTCCGCGCGACGGTAATGGACGGCAAGGCCGAATCTGTTATGTGTGCCTACAACGCCGTGAACGGCGAACCCGCGTGTGCCAACAAGGTGCTGTTACAGGATTATCTTCGCGGAGCATGGGGCTTCAAGGGCTACGTCGTATCCGATTGTGCGGCGATTGAAGACGTCTTCACCGGACACAAGTTCACCAAAACCATGGAAGAAGGAGCCGCGGTTTCGTTCCAAGTTGGTACGGATTTGATCTGCGGCATGCCACCACAGTCACGCGTGAAACTGGAAAAAGAGGCCCTCGAGAAAGCCGTTCAGGATGGGATCATCACGGAAGCTGTGATCGATCAGTCATTACGGAGGCTGTTCTCGGCGAGGTTCCGTCTCGGCATGTTCGATCCGCCGTCGATGAATCCCTATGACAAGATCGGGCCGAAGGACTTCGATACCGAAGCGAATCGACAACTGGCGCTTACGGCTGCGCAAAAGTCCCTGGTGCTGCTAAAGAACACAAATAGTTTCTTGCCCCTGAAGAAGAAGTACAACACCATTGCCGTCGTCGGCCCGAATGCCGACAGTGAGGACGCACTGATAGGAAACTATGCCGGGACTCCAAGCCATCCTGTGACCATTCTTGCAGGAATTCGAGCGAGATTTCCGGAGTCGAAGATTATCTACGCAAAGGGCATTGGACTGACCGGGCCGGCGACGGATCCGATTCCCACCGAGTATCTGTTCACCGACATTTCCCGAAAAGAGAATGGTCTTAAAGCTGAGTACTTCACCAACATCAAACTCGAAGGCGAACCGGTACTTCGCCGGACAGACAAACTGCTGAACTTCGAATGGATGTACGAAGGCGTGCCGGGATACCCGAACCTGGTGAAGAACTTTTCTACCAGATGGACGGGCGTGCTCGTTCCACCGAAAACTGGCGAGTACCTGATCGGCTTCACGGGCGAAGATGGCTACCGCGTTTGGCTGGATGACAAAGTGGTCGTGGAAGACTGGACTCCGCACCGTCCCGCGAGCACGGTTACGACTCACATCAGTCTTGAGGCCGGGCGCGTTTACAACGTAAAGATCGAGTACTTTCAATTGATCCGTGCTGCCGAGGCCAAACTCATCTGGAGCATCTTGGGCGAACCCGAGAAGCAGGCCGCCGAAGCGGTTAAGTCAGCAGATCTCGTCCTTGCGGCCATGGGCCTTTCGCCCAGAATCGAAGGTGAAGAAATGAAGGTTAACGCCGAGGGGTTCAGCGGCGGTGACCGGACGAAAATCGATCTTCCTGCACCCCAGCAGAAGTTTCTCGAAAGCATACATGCTCTTGGGAAGCCGATCGTGCTGGTGCTTGGTGGCGGCAGCGCGTTAGCGGTCAACTGGGCCGATCGGAATCTGCCGGCGATCATCCAGGCATGGTATCCCGGCGGTCAGGGTGGCACGGCTGTTGCGCAATTGCTGGCCGGTGATTTCAGCCCGAGCGGACGTTTGCCGGTCACGTTCTACAAATCGCTTCAAGAGCTATTGCCGTTTGACGACTACAGCATGGCAAACCGAACCTACCGTTACTTCAAAGGCGACCCGTTGTACCCGTTCGGGTTTGGTTTGAGCTACACCAGTTTCGGTTATCGAAACCTTCGGGTAAACACCGGAAGTACGCCGACCAATGGAAACGTAAGCGTTTCGGTGGAAGTGGCGAACACGGGACAACGTGCAGGAGAAGAGGTTGTTCAGTTGTATCTCTCAAGCAGTGCTGCTGGGGCGCCTTTGAGAGCACTCGCCGGCTTTCAACGTGTGCAACTGAATCCGGGACAAAAGAAGATGGTGAGTTTCAATATTGATAACCGTCAGTTGAGCGTGGTTGATGAGAACGGGAAGCACCGCGTGCTTCCAGGGGAAGTGAAGGTATGGGTCGGGGGTGGACAGCCAGTCACCAGGCCAGGACTGGCAAGGCCAAACGGACTGGAGTCCCACTTCGTGATTACTGGCGAAGCTGTGACCCTACCTGACTAGACCCGAACCGGGGAGCCTAGAAAAGCGGAGTTTAACCCTCCGCTTTCTTTGCTTCTAATTGATAGCTACCGGCTTGCCACGGAAACTTTCCGGCGGCCCTAAGTAACTGGGGTTAACGCCCCCGGTATCAACTACAATCTTCTGGAGAACGACCGCAGGATCAACCATCCAGAACTTCAAGGTGTGGTATCCGACGCCGTCGACTTTGAACTTTGTCTTCACTTTCCGCACGGCGTCTTCCACAGACTTCTCCCAGTCTTTGAGTTCGTTGTGCTCGAGTGCATCGATGATTTGCGGGGGCTGGTCGTCCCACGAGATTGCATATCGAACACCACGGCCCGGAGCAATGTTAAGCGTGGGCGAGAGGATTGCTTCGACTTCGATTTCACCGGGGTTGAAGAGGTAAACCTTGTACTCCAGACGAGGGCTGTTCGGAGGAGTGACGCTTTCCGCCGTGACGGGGAATACGCTCATCGACGACAACGTTCGTCCGAGGTCGTCGATCTTTTCCCAGCGAGCACGAGCGGTATCGACCTTGTTCGTGTAGTGGGTAGCCTCCATTGAAACATAGCCGTTACCCTCCACGAAGCCTTCCACCGTTTCCGCCTTCGGTTCCGAAGGGTTGAAAGCAGTTACTTTAATTGGGAAGCGGAACTCAAGCGGCCCATCAAAGGTGATGTTCCCTTCGGCCTTGCCAGGCGGGACCTTGCCCCAATCGATACTGACCCAGATGCGCTGGTCGTCGGTGAGTGTTCCACCGGAAGTGCTCAAAAGTATCCACGGTTGGCTGGCGTTAACCTTGAACTGCACAGGGTCGAGGCCGCGCCGGAAGACATCGATGTAGTGGCTCTCTTTCGTGAATACGTCGAACTCGGGCAGAGCCGGTGGACGGAAGCGGCCGGGTGCGAATGAGCCTTCCATGGCGATGCCCATTGCCTCGCCTTGTATTGGCTGCACTTCGTTTATGGCGGGCATTTTGTTCAACGGCGGCTGATTCCAATAGGTGTATCCGAGATGGGTCTGGTCCATCATGTGATTCCACTTGCCGCCGTTCAACTTGTGATACTCGTCTGAGAGTTGAGAGTCCCGCTTGAAGAGTTCGCGGGTTTTAGCAGCCCAGTCGTTCGCGCTTACTCGTCCCTGTGTCGCATAGAGATTGTTCTTCCCGGCTGCAATGTACAGTTGCGTGACTTGCGCGGACGCTTTCGTCGGGTGCAGGACTAGCTGGAAAAATGCATCGCGATACTGAGGCGGAAGCTGACCGTAAATTCTTTCCGCTTGATCCGTAATGTCCTGCCATTCTTTCCAGACGCGGTCCGCCTCCTGATAATCGGTAATGCTGAAGGTGGTGGAATCGATCAGTTCAGGTTTACGGCGACCGTTGTACTTCGTGTACTTCGCCACGATGTCTGCGATTTCAGCAGCGTGAGTCGGCCCGAACTCGCGCTCTGCCCAAAAACGAGTGAACTCAGCGATATTGTCCTTGCCCCAGCGTTCCGGATTCCACGCCATGCTGAGGAAGAACTCAATGGGGAACTCCATGGGTTTGAGATCGCCGACATTCACGATCCAGATGCGGTTGGCATCGTACCGATACGCCAGGTTCATCTGTTCCCAGACCTTCGCGATGGGGTTGGTATTAAGCCACTTGTAGGAGCGCGGACCACCGACATAATCGAAGTGGTAATACACGCCCGCACCGCCAGAGCGTTTGCGCTCTTCGGCGGTCGGCAGGCGCCGGATGTTGCCCCAGTTGTCATCGGCCCACAGCAGCGTTACATCATCGGGGACGCGCATCCCCTTTTCGTAGTACTCCTGCACCTCCTTGTACAGGGCCCAATCCTGAGGAATCTTTGTAACATCGGGATTTACTGCACGCTTCAAGATGTCGCGCTGGTCGGCAACGATCTTTTCCAGTAACTGAACGTTGGCATCTTCGGACATCGGCATATCGCCGTCGCCGCGCATGCCGACCGTGATGATGCTTTCGTAGTTCTTGTTCCGGGTGACGCCTTCTTCCCAGAAGTTTCTAAGGACCCCGGCATTCCTGGTGTAGTCCCACGGACCGGTACCGTGCCGTTTCCATTCCTTTTGCGCGCGAAGCATGGGCTCATGATGCGAGGTACCCATCACGATGCCATACTCATCCGCCAGTTTCGGATTCTCCGGGTCATCTTCATTGAACGCGTTGTTCCACATGGCCGGCCACAAGTAGTTGCCTTTCATGCGGAGGATGAGTTCGAACACCTTGGTATAAAACTGCGAGTTGTAGTTCCCGAACTTTTCCTTCACCCAATTTGTGAGCGCTGGCGCTTCATCGTTAAGAAAGATTCCGCGATACTTCACTGGTGAAGGCCCCTGCGCAAAGCGACCCGCCTTGATGAACAGGGAATCGCGGTGTTGAACGGGAACATCGGCCCACCAGTACCATGGCGATACTCCGATCTGCTCCGAAAGGTCGTAGATGCCAAAGATCGTTCCGCGCTTGTCGCTGCCATAAATGACGAGTGCTCGATCAATCCCCGGCAGAGGGCGATCCACAACCTGAAGGGCGAAGGCTTCCCATTTGCCCGAAAGGGAAGAGACATCGATCTTGCGGGATGCCGCGAGTCTGCGAACCAGCGCACTCTTCCCAATCGTGCCGATGATGATGGCGCTCTTTCCGGCTTGCGAAGCGACATTCACTATTTTTGCTGTCTGCCCGGTGACGCGGTTGATATCAGCCTGAAGGTCCTTTGCCGCCCGGATTACTCCGGGCCAATCGCTCGGATCCACCAGTATTGTGGCTGTGCTTTCGCCATCGGCAATGGTGAAACAACCCGGTGTGCAAGACGGTTCCACATATCGAGGCTGTCCGAGCGCAAGGGCGTTCTGAACGCAGACAGCGAATAGGATCAATACGAGAGCTTTCGCAAAGCGGAGGGGGGAAGGCATGGAGTGCCGGCTTTCCGCACAAAAGAGCATGTGCGTTGAGAAATCTTGTTCGAGGTACGAACAAAATCTAGAAACTACTAGAGCGCGACAGTAAAATCAAGGCGCGCTACCTCCCTGAGAGTGTGCCGGATCGGACGCGAAAATGAAGATTGTTGATGCAAAGGTTATCGTTTGCAGCCCCGGACGAAATTTCGTCACCCTGAAAATCATCACAGAGGACGGCGTTTATGGACTCGGAGATGCGACGCTGAATGGCCGCGAGTTATCAGTCGCAAGCTACCTAAAGGACCACGTTGTTCCACTGCTCATCGGCCGTGATGCTCGGCGCATTGAGGACATATGGCAGTACTTCTATAAGGGCGCGTACTGGCGGCGAGGTCCGGTCACGATGACCGCTATCGCGGCGGTCGATACAGCGCTCTGGGACATTAAGGGCAAGTCCCTGAATGCACCGCTGTACCAACTTCTTGGAGGCGCGTCTCGGGAGGGCGTCCTCGTATACGGGCACGCGAGCGGCACCGATGTCGAAGATACCGTGAAGGCAGTGGCCGACTTCATGAAGAAGGGTTACAAGGCGATCCGTGCCCAGTCAGGCATTCCGGGATTATCGAGTACGTATGGCGTGCATCATGGGCCGGGGCATTATGAGCCTGCGGAAAAAGGCGCGCCTCCGGAGAACGAATGGTCCACGGAAGCGTACATGAACTTCATTCCCACGCTGTTCGCTCGGCTACGAAAAGAGTTCGGCCCCGAACTGCACCTCTTGCACGATGTCCATCACCGGCTCACACCGAATGAAGCAGCGCGGGTCGGCAAAGATCTTGAGCCATACCGATTATTCTGGATGGAAGACCCGACTCCCGCCGAATTGCAGGAGGGATTTCGGGTGATTCGGCGGCACACGACAACCCCGCTTGCGGTGGGAGAAGTGTTCAACTCAATTTATGACTGCCAGCAGCTCATCCAGGAACAACTGATCGACTACATCCGCACTACCGTTGTGCACGCTGGCGGTATCACTCACCTGCGGCGGATCGCCAACTTTGCAGAGATCTATCACGTTCGTACCGGATCGCATGGCGCGACTGACCTGAGCCCCGTTTGCATGGGTGCGGCGCTGAACTTTGATCTGAGCGTTCACAACTTCGGAATCCAGGAGTACATGGCGCACGCAGACGTGACCGACAACGTGTTTCCACACAGCTACAAATTCGAGAATGGACTGATGCATCCGGGAGAGGCGCCGGGGATTGGTGTCGATATCGACGAAGAACTCGCGGCCAAGTATCCATACCAGCGAGCGTATCTGCCGGTGAACCGCAAACTCGACGGCACCATGCACAGCTGGTAAGAAGGCTGGACTGTAAATAGAAGCGCCGGGCCTCACACCCGGCGCTCTGTATTTGATGGCGTGTTGATCTATTTCATCGCTTCGGCCGATAGATCGAGGCCGAAAAAGTCGTATGCGTTTTTGTATGAGATGTTTCTGACCATCGTGCCGATCAGCACCTCATCGTTCGGTAGAAGCCCTTTTTCCATGTCATTGCCCAATAGGTTGCACAACACACGCCGGAAGTACTCGTGTCGAGGGAACGACATGAACGAGCGCGAGTCGGTAACCATGCCGACAAAACGCGACAGCAAGCCCGTAGCCGACAGTGTATTCAGCTGCCATTCAATGCCTTCCTTTTGATCGAGGAACCACCAGCCGCTGCCAAACTGGATCTTTCCCGCGATCGACTCGTCCTGGAAATTTCCGGCGGCAGTCGAGAAGGCGTAGTTCTCAGCGGGATTGAGGTTGTAAATCACCATTTTGGGAAGGCTGTTTTCGTTTTCAAGCAGGTCAAGGTATCGATTCAGCAAGACTGCCTGCGGCCAGTCTCCGACCGAGTCAAATCCGGTATTTGGGCCGAGTTCTCGCAATGCTCTGGTGTTTGCACTCCTCAGTGCGCCCAAATGCAGCTGCTTAACCCAGTTGCGCTCCGCGTCCAGACGACCGAAGTAGATCATCATGAAAGAGGCAAACTGATCATGTTCTTCCGGACAAGGAATCTGCCCGGCATGCACTTTTGCGAAGATCGCCTTCGCGCGTTCTTCAGAGCACGGATTCGCATGGCAGTAAATCAATCCGTGATCCGACAGTCGGCACCCCGCGGCATGAAACGCATCGTGACGCGCCTTCAACGCGTCCAGGAACTCGGCCAGGCTGGATATGCTTTTGCCCGATGTGGATTCCAAACGCGAAACCCAGGCGTTGAAAGCTTCCGGCGCATCAACCGCAAGTGCGGGATCCGGACGGAAGGACGGGAACACCCTGAACTCAGGATTTGAGGCGTTTACCTGTTTATGGAATTCCAGGGACGAACACGGGTCGTCGCTGGAACAAATCACGCGCACCTTGAACTTCTTAATGATTCCAAGGGCAGAAAAGTCGGCCGACTGGAGCAGGGCGTTCGCTTTTTTCCAAATACCTTCGGCTGACCTTTCGTCCATCAAATCATCGATGCCGAAGTAACGCTTCAGTTCAAGCTGGGTCCAATGATACAGAGGGTTGCGCAGCGTAAAGGGAACCGTGCGAGCCCAGGCAAGATACTTGTCATGTGGCGACGCATCACCGGTTATGTATTTCTCGGCGACTCCGTTGGCCCGCATGGCGCGCCATTTGTAGTGGTCTCCCTCAAGCCAGATCTCGAACAAGTCCCGGAACCTACGATTCTGCGCGAACTCGCTTGCTTCCAAATGGGAATGAAAGTCAAAGATTGGCTGGTCCTCGGCATAGTCGTGGTACAGCCGTCGGGCGGATTCGGTTTCGAGTAAGAAATTCTCGTGTATGAAGTTCAACAAAACGCTCCGGTGTCACACCAGGGGAACCTTGATACTGCCACCGCAAGAACCAAGTCTTCGAATTGTCTTGATAAAAATGAGTGAATGAAATCCCGCAGTCGAAGTCCCCGGAGTGCTACAATTTGCTGCGATTTAGTTTGCTTGTCAAACAAATAATAACGTCTTAAAGGCATTCCCTCCTAAACAAATGACCCAAAAACGGTCTGGGAGGCAATAATAACCGCCGGTTATCGAAGTTGCTAAGCCAAAGTTCACCGAAGTGGTGGCAGAGAGGAATAAAGAATGACGAAAAGCAATAATCCTTACCAGCCAAAGCCGGAGCATAAGTTCTCATTTGGGCTGTGGACCGTCGGGAACCGCGGCCGTGACCCGTTCGGTGACGCGGTGCGACCGACGATCAGCCCTGTCGACATCGTCAAATTACTGGCAGAAGTTGGCGCCTGGGGCGTCAACCTTCACGACAACGACCTGGTGCCAATCGATGCCACGCCCTTGGAACGTGACAAGATCGTGAAAGAGTTCAAGGACGCCTGCCAGAAGAACAATATCGTGGTTCCGATGGCGACCGTGTCGCTCTTTTATCACCCGGTATTCCGCGATGGTGCGTTCACCGCAAACGATCCCGATGTGCGTGCCTACGCGATCCAGAAAACGATGCGAGCGATGGATCTCGGCGCCGAACTAGGCGCGAAGATATTTGTCCTCTGGGGCGGGCGTGAAGGCGTCGAAACCGATGGTTGCCGCCGTGCCGACGAGGCCGTGAAGCGTTTGCGCAATGCCATCGACTATCTCTGCGAGTACAACATCGACAAGGGATACGGATACAAGTTTGCTTTAGAAGCGAAGCCCAACGAGCCCCGCGCTCACATTTACATGTCCACCACCGGCCATTATCTCGGCCTGATCCCGACGCTGGCGCATCCGGAGATGGTTGGGGTAAACCCGGAAGTCGCCCATGAGCACATGGCCGGACTGAACTTCATGCATGGTGTGGCCCAGGCTTGGGAAGCAGGGAAGTTGTTCCACATCGATCTGAATGACCAGGAGCCGGGCCGGTATGACCAGGACCTCCGTTTTGGTTCTGCCAATATCAAGGCTGCTTTCTGGCTGGTTAAGTTCCTCGAAGACGTTGGTTATGCCGGCCCTCGCCACTTCGACGCGCACGCGTACCGGACCGAAGATTACGAAGGCGTGAAGGACTTCGCCCGTGGCTGCATGAGGACTTATCTCATGCTGAAAGAGAAGGCCGAGCGCTGGAATGCGGACAAAGAAATCCAGGCCATTCTGGCGGAAATCAACCCGAAGCCACATGGCGCAAACAACCACGGCAAGTACTCGAAACAAAGTGCTACTGCGCTGTTGGGCCATGCCTTCGACAAAGACGCGATGATGAAGAAGCGGCTGCCATACGAGAAATTGGATCAGTTGACCGTCGATATCCTTCTCGGCACGCGGTAATAGTGTTCAGTATGTCGGGGCTACCGTTCGCGGTAGCCCTTTCTGTTAGTCCTTCGGGCGTCATGGATGCGCCGCGCCGGCGGGCCTTTATGTCGAACCACGACCAGTGCGGATGAGCACCTGCTTGGAGATTCGAAGCACTAGTGGTAACCTTCTGCACGATTTAATTCGACGCGTGAACGAATGCTTCGCGTGTCGTGTGTATTGGCAGTTGCGGTCAGCGGTTCCATAGCGTAATTTTTGACCACTTCGGACAGTGCAGGAGGAAACCTCACTTGATCCTCGCCATGTTTGCGCAGCCTAGCCGGCTGGTTTACCTCGCGCCGGTAGACATCATCATCATTGTTTTCTATTTCGCCCTTGTGCTGGCGATTGGCTTTTATCTGAAAGGTCGTGCCAAAACCGGCGATGACTTCTTCATGGCCGGACGCGAGATGACGGCCTGGATCGCAGGTCTCAGTTTCCTCTCTGCCAATCTGGGATCGCTGGAATTGATGGGGTGGGCTGCCGCAGCCTATCAGTACGGTATTCTTGCTGCCCACTGGTACTGGATCGGCGCCATCCCGGCGATGTTGTTCCTCGCCTTGGTGATGATGCCGTTCTATTACATCTCAAAGACGCACTCGGTTCCCGGATATCTGAAGCTCCGTTTTGGCGAGCCGGCACGTGCGTTGTCGGCCATTTCATTTGCATTCATGACCGTGCTCATGAGCGGGATCAATATGTACTCGATGGCGCTTGTGATGAAGGTGGTCCTGGGCTGGGACATCCATTTCTCAATCTGGGTTTCATCCATCACCGTGGCCGTATACGTCGCCCTCGGTGGCTTGCGCTCCGCGATCTTCAATGAAGTGCTTCAGTTCATCCTGATCTGGGCGGGTGCCCTCCTAATCCCGATCCTCGGTCTGGTCGAAACGGGAAGTTGGGCCAACCTGTGGGCGCGGATTTCTCAGAATGCTTCCTCTGAGTACACGCACCTTTGGTCCACGCTCGGTGACTTCAACAACAATCCAATGGGGATCAACTGGGTTGGCATTGTATTCGGGTTGTGTTGCGTTATCTCCATGGGTTATTGGACGACCGACTTCCTTGTTGTCCAACGCGTGCTGACCGCAAAAGACCTGCGTGCGGCGAAGATGGCTCCCATCATTGGTGCGGCATTCAAGATGATGGTGCCGTTCATCGTCATCCTGCCTGGACTGCTCGGATTGGCGTTGCTGCCGGTAAAGTTGGTTGGCGAAACGGAAGCGATCGCCACCGCAGGACACAGCTACAACGAAGTCTTGCCTCTCATGCTCGCACGGTACTGTGGCCCAGGGCTTCTCGGTCTCGGTATTACCGCGCTGATCGCGGGATTTATGTCGGGCATGGCGGGGAACGTCAGCGCATTCACCACGGTTTGGACCTATGACATCTATGGCGCCATGATCAACAAGAACGCCAGCGATAAGCACTACGTTTCCATGGGGCGCTGGTGCACGGTCATCGGTGTATTGATCAGCGTGGGAACGGCGTATCTGGTGATGCAGTTCGCCAGCATCATGGATTACGTGCAGGCGTTGTTCAGCTTCTTCATTGCCCCGCTGTTCGGTACCGTGTTGCTGGGTATGCTGTGGAAACGGGCTACTGCAATGGGCGGCTTCCTGGGCCTGCTGGCCGGGACCTTGTCCTCGATTGGCATGTGGGCGTGGGTAACGGCGGATCCGAGCGCTCTGCGTTACATCGCGCTCTCCAGCGCAGCCAAGCCAATGGCGGAGAATATGTTCCGAGCCCTGTGGTGCTGGATCATCTGCGTCGTCGTAACGATCGTCGTAAGTTACATGACGAAACCGAAACCGGAATCAGAGTTGGTCGGCTTGGTTTACGGCGCCACTCCGATTCCGCACGAAACAGACGTTCCGCTCATCCATCGTCCAGCGTTTTGGGCGGCGGTTGTGGGAATCGTGTTCGTCATTCTCAATATCATCTTCTGGTAGGCAGGTGAAACGATGCACGAAGGCGGCATTTCAATCTGGTTCTTCATCGGTATTTGTCTGGTGGTGACTGGCGTTCTGATTTTTGGTACCGGACTGTACCATCTCGTTTCACCTCCACCTCTCGAGCACCGCGTTGTGCTCTACGAACTACATGCCGACATCTGGTGGGGAGCGCTCCTCACCGTCGTGGGCCTTTTATACTCCATCAAGTTTCGACCAAGCCGTACTCAGTCAACGCATTCCTAGCGGAGAGCCGTGCATAGGCGCGGCTCTCACCAATTTCTTTTTGGCAGGGACATGAAACCTACGCATGGATACTCGTCGCCACTTTATTCCTTCATCAAATCCACAAAACTGAAAACATTCTGCGGAAGATTGGCGGTCGTCACCATTCTTCTGCTGCTCGCGTTTCCGGCTTTCGCCGAAACCGGTAAAGCAGGCTGGCTGCGCTACGCACGCTTGGATGCGGTAAGTGTTCGTTTTTACAGCACGCTGCCCGCAACCACGGTGCTGGTTGGCGACACTCCTATTCTTAACAACGCGCAGAACGAAGTCGTTCTGGGTATTCAAGGAATGCTCGGCCGAACGCTCCGGATGGTGAAGAGTGCCCCGACCGAGAGCGCGATAGTCATCGGAACGGCCGACGGTTTGAAGACGCTTGGATTCACGCTACCAGCAAGCGTGAAGCTAAGCGGAGACGGTTACTATCTGGCATTGGGACAGGTGAAGGGATTCAAGTCTCTCATCGTTACAGGCCAGACTGAGCGAGGTGTTCTCTACGGATCTTTCGCGCTGTTGAGAAAGATCGCGCAGGGTCAAAAGCTCGATGTGCTTAATGAAGCTCAGTCTCCTTCCGCGCCGATTCGCTGGACAAACGAGTGGGACAACCTCGACGGCAGCATCGAGCGTGGCTATGCCGGTAAATCCATCTTTTTCGAAAACCGTAAAGTCCGCGAAGATCTGTCGCTGGTCTCCGAATACGCGCGACTGCTGGCGTCGGTCGGTATTAACGGCTGCAACGTCAGCAATGTGAATGCGGACCTTCATATTCTCGATCCGGATTTCATCCCTCAGCTCGCCCGTATTGCCGACGCCATGCGTCCGTGGGGCGTGCAACTCGGCGTAGCCGTCAACGTCAGCATGCCGAAGCAGGTTGGCGGACTGGATACCTTCGATCCGCTGGATCCCAAGGTCGCTTCTTGGTGGAGCGAAAAATTCAATGTGGTGTACCGCCAGATCCCCGACTTCGGGGGAGTAGTCGTGAAGGCCGACTCAGAAGGTCAGCTCGGGCCGTCGGTCTATGGCCGAGGCCCAGTGGAAGCCGCTAACGTGATCGCGAAAGCTCTGAAGCCTCATAAAGGCGTCGTTTTCTATAGGGCCTTCGTCTACAACCACCACCTCGACTGGAATGACATGAAGGCAGATCGTGCGCGGGCTGCGTACGACATCTTCCATCCGCTGGACGGCAAATTTGAAGATAACGTAATCATTCAGATCAAACACGGACCAATCGATTTCCAGGTCCGTGAACCTGCATCCCCGCTCTTTGGAGGACTCGAGAAAACAAATCAGGCAATCGAACTTCAGGTCACGCAGGAATACCTCGGGCAACAGAAACACACGGTTTTCATTGTGCCGATGTGGAAGGAAGTTCTCGACTTCGACATGCGCGTAAATGGCAGGCGTACACCGGTGAAAGAAATACTTTCCGGACGTGCGTTTCAGCGTCCCATCGGAGGTTACGTTGGCGTGGTGAACGTTGGCCTTGATGAGAACTGGCTGGGCAATCATCTCGCAATGGCCAACTTGTACGGCTACGGCCGCCTTGCATGGAATCCGGACCTGACCTCACAGGAGATCATCGACGAGTGGACTCGATTGACATTCAACAATGAGCCGACAGTGGTTCAGACGGTGTCGCAGATTCAACTTGCATCATGGCCCGTATACGAAACCTACACAGGGATACTTGGCCTTCAGACTCTTACCAACATCACTGGAGCGCACTACGGACCCGCGCCGGAGTCACAAGAGCGCAATGGCTGGGGTCAGTGGATCCGTGCCGAGAAAGATGCTGTAGGCATGGACCGCACGGTTGCCACGGGTACTGGCTACGCCGGTCAATACTGGCCCGAAGTCGCAAAGATGTACGAGAAGGTTGAGACCACGCCGGAGGACCTCATCCTGTTCTTCCACCATCTCCCGTACACATACAAGTTGAAGAGCGGCAAGACGATCATTCAGACGA
Source organism: Terriglobales bacterium (assembly GCA_035561515.1). NCBI lineage: Bacteria > Pseudomonadati > Acidobacteriota > Terriglobia > Terriglobales > Terriglobales bacterium. The sequence continues at coordinate 66,285 of DATMXP010000004.1, forward strand.
TTTACGATTCGCATTACCAGGGTGCGGAGCGCGTCCGCGATTTCGTCGCGCAGTGGAAAACGCTCCACGGCAAAATTGACGATGGCCGCTACTTTGACGTGTTGAACCAACTGAAGTACCAATCAGGCCATGCGATCGTGTGGCGCGATGCGGTTAACGACTGGTTCAGGAAAGTCTCTGGAATAGCAGATGCTAAGGGCAGGGTGGGTAATCATCCGAATCGGACCGAAGCTGAAGCACTCGCGTTGACAGGTTATGCGGCGATCGATGTCACCCCCTGGGAGGGTGCGTCGGGTGGCGGAAAGGCGATTGCCTGCGCTGAACCCAACCAGTCCTGCACTGCCGAAGTGAAGTTCAAGGGCAAGCCGGGATGGTACGAGATCGATGTCGAGTACTTCGATCAACGTAACGGTGTGTCCACCTACCGTGTGTTTGTTGGCAGCCAGTTACTCGACGCTTGGAAGGCGGATCTGCATCTGCCCGCAACAAAGCCAAATGCCGATTCGTCTACACGCCGTCGCATTAAAGGAATCGCCCTTCGACCGGGAGACATGATCCGCATTGAGGGCGTTCCCGATGGCGCTGAACGCGCTGCTTTGGACTACATCGAAATCATTCCGGAAACTGAATAGGATCGTTTGCGAGAGCGAAGACATGAACACTAAGCATGTGGTGATCGCACTTCTACTAACGCTTCTTATGTCGCCCAATGCAGTTCGGGCCCAGAACTCCGATATTCCGCGCCTCGAAAAACGCGGAGCCACGACCCATTTGATTGTGGAAGGCAAGCCCTTCCTGGTTTTGGGCGGGGAGTTATGGAATTCCAGTTCGTCGAGTGTCGACTACATGAAGCCGATCTGGCCGAAGTTGGCCGCCATGAACTTGAACACCGTGCTTACACCGGTGTCCTGGGAACTGATCGAGCCAACCGAAGGCAAGTTCGACTTCACCATCATTGATGGACTGATCTCCGATGCTCGAGCGAATAAGCTTCGGCTGGTCTTCCTTTGGTTTGGAACATGGAAGAATACGTATTCGAGCTACGTTCCGGAATGGGTGAAGCGTGACGTTAAGCGATTCCCCCGGGTCCAGCGCCGCGATGGCCAACTCACGGAACGAATCACGCCGTTCAGCGACAACGCCCGTCAGGCGGATGCTCGCGCGTTCGCCGCTCTAATGCGCCACATTAAGGAAGTCGATACTGCACGCACTGTGATCATGGTCCAGGTGGAGAACGAAGTCGGAGTCATCCCAGATTCCCGCGACTTCTCGGACATTGCGAACCAGGCATTCGCTGGTGCAGTTCCGCAGGAACTGGTAGCCATGATTCGCAAGAACATCGATACGATCCAACCGGAGCTTCGTGATGCGTGGGTGACTGCCGGCAGGAAAACCTCTGGCTCGTGGCCGGAGGTCTTCGGCAAAGTTCCGATTACCGATGACTTCTTCATGACCTGGCAGTACGCGAAGTACATCGAAGCTGTTGCCTCTGCGGGAAAGGCTGAATATCCGCTCCCGCTATTCGTAAATGCTGCATTGATCCGGCCGAATTATCAGCCAGGACAGTACAACAGCGGTGGTCCGCTTCCGCATTCGTTGGACATTTGGAAGCTGGTTGCTCCGCACGTGGATCTGCTGACGCCTGACATTTACTTCGAAGAATTCGTTCATTGGGCGTCCCGATATGCCACTCCCAACAATGCGCTGTTCATTCCCGAAGCAATTGGCGGACCCACCGGTGCAGCGAACGCCTTCTATGCATTCGGTCAGTTGAAGGCATTCGGATTTGTACCCTATGCGATCGATACGGATCCATCGACGGCGGCTTCCAGGCCATCTGCTGAGAACCTGCGCTCCGGAGCAGAGAAGCGGCCGGAACAGACGATCAAGCAGAGTTACGCCATTCTTTCGAAGTTAGCTCCGCTGATTCTCGAAAAGCAGGCGAGCGGCGAAATCGCTGCCATGGTTCTTGAGGGCGAGGCGCAACGTTTTGGAAGGTTCTCGTTGGGGAACTATCTTTTCACCGTGAACCGCGCGGGGGGACCGAACGCATCGCGCGACGACCGCGTTTCCGTGATGGCATTGCAACTCGGCCCTGATGAATACGTCTTCGCCGGCTCCGGTAACATCGGCGTTACGTTTAATCCGCTAACAGCAGGACCGCCTATTGCAGGTATCGCCAGCGTTGATGAAGAGGTGCTGACGAGCAACGGGTGGCAAAAGCAACGCCGGTTGAATGGGGACGAGAATGGGCAGGGAACTGTCCTGCGGATGAACGCCGAAACCGACCGAACTTGCTACTACCGGGTGCGCTTGTACCGGTATTAAGTAGCAGCCTAAGACAAAAAGTTAAGTATCTGTCTTTCTGATACTTACAGGCATCCAAGCCGTTTGTGGAAAAGAATTTTCATTCAAAAAACGGCCTTATCGAACTAATGCTTGACATTGCCATTAGAAAGTATATAGTTCGGCACGCGAATTTAATGGACGCGTTAGGTTGTTATTGATTTCGGGTTCAACGTGTCACAAGGCGGATAATGCGGCGCTTAAATTTTACTAACACGCAGGTTGCATCCAGCGAAACCGCAAGGGACATCAACCGTGGCGTTGTTTTAAACCTTATCCGTCGTCGTCAGCCAATCTCTCGAGCCGACCTCGCTCGCGTCTCAGGCCTGCAGCGCAGCACGGTATCGCTCATCACCGAACAACTGATCAAGGAGAAGTGGGTCGTCTACGGTCCGATGGGAAGGCTCCCGCGCGGCCGGCGTCCCACGTTCCTCCGTCTCAATGATCGTCGAGCGATTATCGTCGCCGACCTTCGTCCCAATCAGACCACAGTCGCTGTGGCTGATGTAAACGGACGCTTTCTCTCGCAGGAAGCCATTCCCACTTACGGGCATCCGGCGAAAACGGTCGTTCGTTTGATTTCCTCGATCCAGAATCAGATGAGCGCGCATTCAGACTTGATGTTCGAAGGCATTGGATTGAGCGCCCCGGGACGCGTCGATGAGAACACGCACAAGATCGTCTTTGCCCCAAACCTGAAGTGGCCGGAGTACGACCTCAAAACTCCGATCGAAGAAGCCACCGGCATGCAGGTTGACCTGGACAACGCCGCCAACGCATGCGTTCTCGCCGAGGTTTGGTTCGGCCATGCGGAGAAACTGCGCGATCTGGTTGTGGTGACGGTCGCCGAAGGCGTTGGTACAGGCGTTTTCATGAACGGACACCTGGCCCGCGGTATGAACGGAATGGCAGGCGAGTTCGGCCACATTCCTCTCGATCCGGATGGGCCTATGTGTGCTTGCGGCGCACGCGGATGCTGGGAAATGTACGCCTCGAACCGCGCTGCGCTTCGCTATTACCACGAATCTGGAGCGAGCAACGATGGCCCGGATTTCCAGGACCTGCTAACGCTGGCAGAGGCTGATGACCCGCTCGCACTGAAAGCCCTGGACAAGATGGCGCACGCGGTTGGGCGCGGCATGCGCACGATCATCGCAGCGCTTTCCCCGGAAGAGATTGTTGTCGTAGGTGAATTCACGCGGCTATGGCAGCGGTTCGGGCCGATCATTGAGGCCGAACTCGCTTCCGCCGTGTTGGCCGGTAAGCCTCCGAGAGTTAGGCCAGCGGCCGATTCGCGCATGGCGCGTCTGCGTGGAACCGTGGCTTTAGTTTTGCAGCAGCATTTCGGAGCTTTTTCACGTGCGGACACTCCGAGCGAAGGAACGGGTTCGAAAACCCTTCGAACTCGAGCCAAGGCGTCGGGATAACGGACGGGGAAGCTCACCCCAGACACTGAAACGGAGTATCAGCAACAACCGCCAGCAGAGCGGTGAAAGCAGAAACGAAAAACCGAATAAAACCACTCGGGATCTCGTTGGGACAACGGTCGGCTATAACGCAGTGAGAGGAGAAAGATTCTATGTGGAAACAAACTCCGGTCGAAAAGTTCGAAGGGCGAACAAAAGCTCTGAAAGCTCTGACCTCCTGTTTACTTGTCTTGCTATTGATAGGCGTCTTTGCCGCCGTCGGTCAGGCGCAGGTCCTGTACGGATCGTTGACGGGCAACGTCACCGATGCTTCGGGAGCTGCGGTCCCTGGCGCGAAAGTGGAAGCGCTCAACGTCAACACCGGAATTACCCGTGACACGACGACAGACCAAAGCGGCATTTACCGTCTAACGTCGCTGCAGCCCGGTACGTACAAAGTCACTGTTACGGCGCCAAAGTTCGCGGGCAACGTAACCGAAAACGTACGGGTCGTGGTTAACAACATAACCCGTGTGGATGCAGCCCTGAAGGTTGCGTCGCAGCAGTCGGAAGTTACGGTAACCACCGAAGCCCCGCTGCTCCAGACCGACAAGGCCGATGTTCACACCGACCTTTCGGCACAGCAGATCACCAGTCTGCCCACCATGTCGTCGCAGGGACGCAACTTCCAATCTTTGCTGCGCATTATCCCCGGCGTCGGATTGACGGCGGAAACCAACTCGATTTCCGGTAACCCGCAGCGCGCTATCAACGCGAACGTAAACGGTCAGTCCAACCAGTCGGTAAACACTCGTATTGACGGCGCCCAGAACCTGTATCCCTGGCTGCCCGCCAACGTCGCTTATGTGCCACCGGCCGACGCGATTGAAACCGTGAACGTTTCGACGAACTCGTTCGACGCCGAGCAGGGCATGGCAGGTGGCGCGGCCGTCAACGTTCAGATCAAGTCCGGAACCAACGAGTACCATGGCAGCGGCCACTGGTTCCACACCGATCAGAACTTCGCAGCTCGCAACTACTTCAACACTGATCCTGTGCGGTTCCCCAAGAAGAATCGGAACAATCAGAATCAGTTTGGCGGAACCTTCGGCGGCCCGGTCGTTAAGAACAAGTTGTTCTTCTTCACCGATTGGGAGCGCACGACCCAGCGCAACCTTGCTGGCCCCGCAAACCGCATTCTGCCGATCGCGCAGATGGTTCAGGGTGACTTCCGCGGCTTGGGTGTGAATATTTACGATCCCCGAACCGGCGATGCCACTGGCCTCAACCGGCAGATCATCTCATGCAACGGTGTGCAGAACGTTATCTGCCCCGCTGACTTCGATCAGGCTGCTGCCAAGATGATCGGCTTGATGGGACCGAACTACGCCAACATCTTCTCCAACTCCATTTCCGCGAACAACTTCACGGCGAGCGGTACAGCCAAATTCAACCGCGACAATTTCGACGCCAAGGTCAACTATGTTCCGAGCGACAAGTCTACTTTGTTCGGTCGGTACAGCTTCTCGAAGATCCTCGTATTCGATCCACCGATCTTTGGAGACGCTGGCGGTGATGCTGCCAACGGTGGACAGCTTGGCGATTCGACCGGCTTGATTCAGAGTGTCGGCCTGGGTGGCACGTACACCTTTACGCCGACGGTTCTGTTCGACTGGAACGCCGGGTTCACGCGCCAACGGCTCGGAGCTGGGTTTGACCTTACCACTGACAGAGGAGTCAGCGAGTTGGGTATTCCCGGCACCAACGGTGTAGGATTCCCCGGCGATCCCACTCTGTACAACGGTCTCCCGGCTTTCACCTTTAACGCAAGCAGTGGTTCGAACCTTGCAAGCATGGGAAACACCAACACCGGCAACCCGTTTACCTTCCGCGATAACCAGTACGTGTGGGGAACGAACCTTAGCTGGATTAGAGGCAAACACTCCTTCCGCGGCGGTGTGGAGTACAACCACGCGCAGATCAACCACTTCCAGCCGCAGGGCGGAACATTCCAGACGCCACGCGGAACATTCCAATTCAACGGCACCGCAACCTCTCTGCTTACCGTTGATCCCGCGGATGCAACCAAGCGGATCGTGGTCGGCGGAACGCCTGCCAATACCTGGGCCGATTTTCTGCTCGGCCTGCCCAGTGCAACCGGCAAGGCGGGAGCACTCTTCAATCCAACCTCGTTGCGCTGGTCTCAGTGGGCTTGGTACCTGCGTGATCAATGGCAGGTATTTCCAAACCTAACCCTGACTCTCGGTGTCCGCTGGGAGTACTATCCGTTCGGTTACAGCGATAACGACAAGGGTCTTCGCTGGTTCAATCAGGACGATGGCAACGTCTATATCGGCGGATACGGCAACGTTCCTAAGAACGATGGCATTGACGTTGGTAACGGACAATTCCTGCCGCGTATCGGCTTGGCCTATCGTGTCACTGACAAGACAGTCATTCGCGCCGGCTATGGTATGAGTGCCGACCCGAACAACTGGCGCTATTTCCGCAATGCCTATCCGGCGGCTCTGCTGGCAAATAATACGCAGCCGAGCTCAACGGTTCTTCAGCCTATAGCAAGTCTCTCCTGCACCGCATTTGGCCATACGGCCGCCGGCGGTGGCGTGGGCAACTGCAATGTTCTGGGCGTGTACAACATCGACACCGGCCTTAAGAACATTGCGCTTCCTAATATCAGCACAGGCGTTATTCCACTTCCCACCAACGCGGGCACCACAACCATTCCGAACCCATTCCGCCGCGGCTACATCAATTCCTTCAACTTCATGATCCAACAGGAGTTCAAGGGATTTGTGCTCGAGACGGGCTACGTCGGAGCGCGTGCGATCCGTCCGCTGGTGAACATGAACCTGAATGCTTCACCCATCGGGACAGGTCAAGCTGGCGGTATGATCAACGCGAGACTGAGAGCGAAAGGCGTAACCTGCTCTCCTAACGCGTCCTGCAACTACGGCAACATCGGCGGACTCGTTCCGTTCAAGAACAACTACTACGACTCCCTACAGACGAAGTTGACGCGTCGCTTTACCGGTGGTTCGACGGCTGGCTTCGTGTGGACGTGGTCTAAGGCGATCGATTACCAGGGCAACGAAGAGCTTTCCGGTTTGAGAAACCCCTATCCGGATTACTGGGAATCGAATCGCGCACCGGCTGATTTCGATCGTACCCACAACTTCAAGGTCTATGGCGTCCTGCTCTCGCCGTTTGGCAAGGGACAGCAGTTCATGCAGGAAGGCTGGGGAGGAAAGGTCCTGGGTGGATGGCAGTTGAACCCAGTGGTCACCTACCTGACCGGAACGCCATTCTCAGTCTTTGCGAATGGTAATACGTTGAACGCCCAGGGCGCGCAGCAGTACGCGGATCTGGTGGGTACTTACCAAACCACGGATGGCAAGCCAGTGCGTGCAGGCCAGTCTTGTCCGGCTGGTATGTTGTCGTGCAGCTATTTCGACCCGAGCGCGTTTGCGGCTCCCGCAAATGGTCGGTTCGGAAATACTCGGCGCAATCAGTTCCGCGGCCCCGGATATTTCGAACTTGACCTGGCTTTGGTCCGTGAGTTCAGGCTAACCGAGCGGTTCAACCTGCAACTCAGGGCGGAAGCCTTCAGCCTCACGAATACGCCGCACTTTGCCAACCCGAACTCCACTTGCCCGAATGCGACCGCTGGTGGCGCCTGCGCCTCCGGTACGTTCGGTCAGATCACAGGTACCGCGTCTCCGGGCGGCTTCTTCGGTCCGGACCCCGGTGCCCGTACCATTTGGTTAGCCGGCAAGCTGACCTTCTAATTCGTCCCGTATCCCGGGACACAACCGCAGGCTCCCAGTCCAATCAGGCTGGGAGCCTGCAAGTCATATATCCATTCAATTCTGCAGATCCGGCCAACGGCAGTGATCTCGGACAGCTTCACCGATTTCACCATGCAGGACGACGCGTCACTGCATGAGACGTTTCACTATAATGTCGCCGAAACGAATCGCACCTGGTGGGTTCACTCGAATCTGAGTAGTTGAATTCTGAGAGGTTGTTCATCTAGATGGGACTTCCAGCACTGGATCTGACATCAAAGACCGCTGTCGTCATCGGGGGTACCTCCGGGGTGGGTCTCACCCTTTCAAGAGGCCTCGCGCAAGCGGGCGCCAATGTTGTTTCTTCCGGTCGCCGCCAGGAACTGGTCGAACTGATTCACGGCGAAATCAAGAAGATGGGCCGCGGCTCTCTCGCGCTGGCATGCGACGTCGGGAATCGCGAGAGTGTCGAGACCCTGCTCGATGCCGCCGTCAAAGAGTTTGGCAAGGTTGACATTCTCGTAAATTGCGCCGGAATCACGCAGCGTACACCCTTCCTGGAGGTCAGCGAGGAAGAGTGGAACCGGATCATGGAAACTAACCTCACCGGTACAGTTCGCACCTGCCAGATCTTCGGACGTCACATGGTGGAACGCCGCTATGGACGCATCATCAACATCGCGTCCCTGAGTTCGTTTGTCGGGATGTTCGAAGTTGCGGCCTATTCCGCAAGCAAGGCCGCTGTAGCTTCGCTTACAAAGACCCTTGCGATCGAGTGGGCAAAATACGGTGTGTGCGTGAATGCGCTCGCTCCCGGTGTGTTCCGCACCGATTTGAATTCTGCTCTGCTCGACGGCACTCCGCGAGGCCAGGAATTCCTGTTGCGGACGCCGATGCGCCGTTTCGGTAATCTCGACGAACTCGTCGGGGCCGCCGTCTTCTTGGCCTCCGACGCAGCCAGCTTTGTTACAGGTCACGTGTTAGCCGTGGATGGTGGTTTTCTCGCCAGTGGTGTGAATCAGTAGAAACTCAATCCTTGTGTTCCTGGATACGGGTGCCTCATGCAAACGTCGTCTGACTCAAATCAAGCAACGGATTCAGGAGCCGGCATGGCTGGCCAACTGAAGCAGCACATCGGGCGTTTCCGCTGGGTCATTTGTACGGTCCTGCTCATCGGCGTAACCAAGAACTACATGGACCGCCTGGTTATCGGCGTCCTGAAAAACACGCTGATGGTTGAGCTCGGCTGGTCGGAAACCGACTACGGCTATCTCGTGATGGCGTTCACTTTCTCCTATGCCATTGGCATGGTGGTGATTGGGCGCATCGTTGATTGGCTGGGTACGCGCCTTGGTTACGTTTTCGCCATGGTGACCTGGAGCCTTGCGGCCATGTCCCACGGCTTCCTCTCGTCGCTATCGGGTTTTATCGCAGCTCGCTCGGTGCTCGGATTCGGTGAAGCAGGCGTTTTTCCGGCAAGCCTCAAAGCCGTCGCCGAATGGTTTCCTAAGAAAGAACGCGCCCTGGCCGTCGGCATCTTTAACGCCGGCACCAACGTAGGCGCAATCATCACGCCTCCCCTTGTTGCATGGATCACTTACCACTGGGGATGGCGCATGGCTTTCATCTCGCTTGGCGGCGTGGGTCTGATTTGGCTCGTCCTCTGGATGTGGATCTACAAGGAACCCGAGGACCACCCCCGCGTCTCCAAGTCCGAACTGGATTACATCAAGAGTGACCCTGTCGACCCGCCGGGAAGAATGCCCTGGAGCAGTCTTCTCGGGTACCGCCAGACGTGGGCCTTCATGTTGGGCAAGTTCATTACCGACCCGATTTGGTGGTTTTATCTTTTCTGGGTTCCTGGATTCCTGCAAAAGGAACACGGCCTGAAGTTGATGGATGTTGGCTTGCCTCTCGTAGTGATCTACCTGATTGCCGACGTTGGCAGTATCGCGGGCGGGTGGGCGTCTTCGTCCATGATCCGGCACGGACGCACTCCCAATGCCAGTCGAAAGCTTACGATGCTGGCGTGTGCTATTGCAGTCATTCCGATCGTGTTCGCACCCAGCGTTTCTTCCACGTGGGGCGCGGTGCTGTTGATCGGGTTAGCGACCGCCGCCCATCAGGGTTTCTCTTCGAATCTGCTCACCCTGCCCTCCGACATGTTTCCGGCAAAGGCCGTTGCATCTGTCGTCGGCCTTGGCGGTATGGCCGGCTCGTTGGGCGGCGTGCTCATTGCCAGGATCGTTTCTTACCTCCTGGAGAAAACTGGCAATTACGCGATTCCGTTTGCCATCGCAGGTTCAGCATATCTGATTGGTTTATTGGTAATTCATCTTCTTGTTCCGAAGCTTCAGATGGCCACCATCAAGGAGGCCCGAAGCTGAGGACGAAAGGCACTTCTAATAATGGCTCTTCAAGTCAAAGATAAGGCACAGTGTCGTTGGGACCTGGTTAGTCTGGGGGAAGTCATGTTGCGCATGGATCCGGGTGACCGCCGGATCTGGACCGCCCGCAATTTTGAGGTCTCGGAAGGCGGCGGCGAGTACAACGTCGCCCGCGGACTTAAAAGATGTTTCGGCCTGGATACGGCGATCGTCACCGCACTCGCCGATAATCCGATCGGCCGGCTCGTCGAAGATCTCATGTACCAGGGCGGCGTCGATCAGACCTTCGTAAAGTGGGTTCCGTACGACGGCGTCGGTCGCGCTGTCCGCAACGGCTTCAACTTCACCGATCGCGGTTTCGGCGTTCGCCCTGCACTCGGCTGTTCCGATCGCGGCCACACCGCAACGTCGCAACTGAAGCCCGGCGACATCGATTGGGAAGAAATCTTCGGAAAACTCGGTGCGCGTTGGTTCCATACTGGCGGCATCTTCTGTGCGCTGTCGGAAACCACTCCGGATGTCGCGCTCGAAGCGATGCAGGCGGCACGGAAGCACGGCACCATCATCTCCTACGACCTGAACTATCGTGAATCTCTCTGGAAGGGTATTGGCGGCAAAAAGCGCGCCATGGAAGTAAACCGTCGTATCGCACCTTACGTCGATGTCATGCTCGGCAACGAGGAAGATTTCTCCGCTGCCCTTGGCTTTGAGGTCAGCGGCATGGACGAGCACATCTCGAACATTGAGACCGAAGCGTTCAAGAAGATGATCGAGAAGGTCGTGAGGGAGTTTCCGTTCAAGGTAGTAGCGACCACTCTGCGCAAGGCGAAAACGGCCACGAAGAACGATTGGGGAGCCATCTGTTACGACGGCGGCCAGTTCTACGAGGCGAAGATGCGGCCCGACCTTGAGATCTTCGACCGCGTCGGCGGCGGTGATTCGTTCGCTTCCGGTCTCGTCTATGGATTCCTCACCAACCAAGGCGCGCAGTGGGCAGTCGAGTGCGGCGCGGCACACGGTGCGCTCGCCATGACGACTCCGGGCGATACAACGATGGTCACATTGAAGGAAGTCACCCAGGTGATGCGTGGCGTTGGCGCCCGCATCGCTCGCTAAGAATAGGAAGGGAAATGACCAAGCAGGAAGTTTCAAAGCGAATTCAAGAAATCGGAATTGTTCCTGTCGTACGCGCAGCCTCGGCTGCGCAGGGCATGAAAGCAGCAGAGGCCGTTTGCGCCGGAGGCATTCCCATCGTCGAAATGACGATGACCGTTCCCGGCGCCATCGACCTCATTGCACAGCTCTCGAAATCCATGGGCTCGGAAGTTTTAGTCGGAGCAGGCACTGTTATCGACGCCGATACCGCACAGCGCTGTCTCGATGCCGGGGCGCAATTCCTCGTCAGCCCCGGCTTCGATCTCGAAACCGTGAAACTCGCCAACCGGAAAGGCATTCTCATTATGGCCGGAGGACTCACGCCCACCGAGGTCATCACTGCCTGGAAGGCCGGTTCCGACTTCGTGAAGATATTCCCCTGCGGCACAGTCGGAGGCGCCAAGTACATCAAGGCCCTTAAGGCTCCTCTGCCGCAGGTCCCCATGGTTCCTACCGGCGGTGTGAACCTCACCACCGCCGCCGATTTCATTCAGGCCGGCTCAGCCGCGCTGGGCGTGGGCGGAGAACTGGTTTCCGCCGCAGCGTTGGCTTCTGGCAATACTGCTGAAATTACCGAAAATGCCCGCAAGTTCGTCGCGATCGTTCGTGAAACACGGCAGCAACTTAATAAGGCGGCGGCGAAGTAGGGCTTAGGAGGCACTACGAAATACGTCATAGGCATTGATGTAGGTACAGGCGGTACGCGCGCAGTTGTTGTCGATGAAGCCGGCAAAGTCGTAGGTGCGGCAACAGGGGAACATCAGCCCTTCGCTTCGCCCCAGATCGGTTGGGCCGAACAGGATCCCGAGGACTGGTGGAAAGCATGCGGCATCGCGATTCGTGCCGCGATGAAGGACGCGAAAGTTTCCGCCGATCAGATTTCTGGCGTCGGACTCTCCGGTCAGATGCATGGTGCGGTCCTACTCGACGAAGCCGATAAGGTCATTCGCCCAGCTCTCATCTGGTGCGACGTTCGCACCGCCGCTGAATGCGCTCAGCTCAACGCCGACATCGGTGAGAAGAAGATCATCGAACTCACCTGCAATCCGGCGCTAACCAACTTCACCCTTACGAAACTACTTTGGGTCCGCAACAACGAGCCCAAGCTCTGGGAACGCTTTCGCCGCTTTCTGCTGCCGAAGGATTACGTCCGGCTCCGGATGACTGGAGAGCACGCCATCGATGTCGCCGACGCCTCCGGTACTTTGCTGCTCGACGTCGCGCACCGTCGCTGGAGCGACGCCATGTTCTCGGCGACGCATCTCGACAAGTCCTGTGCCCCGGCCGTCTTCGAATCTCCCGACGTCTGTGGAAAGATCAACGCCGCCGGCGCTGAGCACACCGGACTTCGTATCGGAACTCCTGTGGTCGCCGGCGCAGGCGACCAGGCCGGTGGAGCCGTCGGAATGGGCGTCGTTGGAGCTGGCACCATCCATGCCACCATCGGCACTTCCGGCGTGGTTTTTGCTTCCACCGACCGCCCGGCCATGGATTCTCAAGGCCGACTCCACACCTTCTGCCATGCCATTCCCGGACGCTGGCACGTCATGGGCGTAACGCAAGCCGCAGGCGGATCACTCCGCTGGTTCCGCGATACCTTTGGGCCCTCCGGTTCCGACGCCTACGATCGCCTTACCTCCGAAGCCTCCGCCGTTCCGGCTGGCAGCGATGGTGTCCTTTGGGCCCCTTACCTGATGGGCGAGCGTACACCGCATCTCGACCCGAACGCGCGTGGCGCGCTTGTCGGACTTACCGCAAGTCACAACCGTGGACACGTCGTCCGTGCCATTCTCGAAGGTGTCGCTTTCAGTCTTAAAGACACGCTGGGAATCTTCGCTGACATGAAGGTGCCGGTCACCACCATTCGTCTTGGTGGTGGTGGCGCTCGGTCGCCACTCTGGCGTCAGATCCAGGCGGACATCTATGAGCACGACGTCCAGGTGCTCGCCGCAGACGAAGGCGCAGCCTACGGTGCTGCTCTGCTTGCCGGCGTGGGCGCTAACATCTGGCCCGACGTTGACACCGCCTGCAGCGCTGCCGTAAGGGTTGCCACCACCGTCTCGCCAAAGCCCGGCAATCTGCCTGTCCTGCGTAAGCAATACGAGGCATACCGTCGACTTTACCCGGCTCTGCGTAATGTGCAGGCGCTTGGCGCAAAGGCCTGAATAGCTTTGACATAAGGTGGGCTCCCCACTCGGGGAATCCACCTTATCGACACGATCCCTCCTGCTACTCCGGATTCAGCATACCTACTGTTGCTTTTCCCACAGTTTTCTCATCCAAATAGAGGAAGTTAGCAGTTGGGTAACAACTTACGGCATTGACTCTGAAACCAAGCCGTCGTACTCTACGCGCAATGGTCGCTGCTTCCAGTCGGTGGCGAGCGCACAACCTCAGTGAAGTCCTGGCAATACCTTTCACTCAAAATCAGCAACCAGGTCTTACCATCGAGCAGTCAAGGGCTGCCCATAGGAGGGTATTTCACTACCTGAATGAAAAAGAACATTGAAATTACGGCCAACATTGAAACGCTCTTCGGTCCCCGTGACGAAAACCTCCGCCTTCTCGAAGACGGACTGAATGTCACCATCGACCTTCTCGCCGACGCGGTGAAGATCGAGGGGGCGGCCCACGATGTTCAGCGTGCCGAACAGGTCTTCGCCGACTACGAGCACCTGCAGCGTTCCGGGTTCGAGTTCAAGAACGGTGACCTCACCTCCATGTTGCGGGTGCTGGCCTCCGATTCTTCCGTGACCCTTCGGGGTCTCGCCGAAGCAGGCCGTCAACGTTCCTTTGGAAAACGTACTGTTCAGCCCAAGAGCATCAACCAGCGCCGCTACCTCGACACCATCGAGAAGAATGACATGGTGTTCGGTATCGGGCCCGCCGGTACGGGCAAAACCTATCTTGCCGTGGCGATGGCCATCTCTGCCCTTGTCAGCAAGCGGGTTAACCGGATCATCCTGGCACGTCCGGCCGTAGAAGCCGGAGAGCGTCTAGGCTTCCTGCCCGGGACATTGCAGGAGAAGGTGGATCCCTATCTCCGCCCGCTCTACGACGCACTTTACGACATGCTCGAGCCGGAAAAAGTTGACCGTTATCTCGAGAAGAACGTCATTGAAGTTGCGCCCATCGCGTTCATGCGTGGTCGCACACTGAACGACGCGTTCATTATTCTCGACGAAGCCCAGAACACCACGGGTGAGCAGATGAAGATGTTCTTGACCCGTATGGGCTTCAACAGCAAGGCCGTCATCACCGGCGATATCACCCAGATTGACTTGCCAAACGCCCGGCGCAGCGGTCTTATCGAGGCCATGGATATACTTAAGAATGTGGAGGGAATCTCCTTCGTTCACTTCGACGAAACGGATGTCGTCCGCCACCATCTGGTGCAGCGCATTGTCCGCGCTTATGATGACTACAAGACCCGTGTCGGCGAAGCACAGTTATCGCTCTCGCTCCTTGGCACCAACGTTCGTCCAATCGAGCGCAGCGAGGACCGGGATGCCCTTCTAGCCGATCCCGTGCAGCAGGTAAGCAACGAAGAAGCTGCCGAAATTTAAGCCTGTTCTTTTCACGGGAGGATCGTACGCGCGATTCTCCCGTTTTGATTTAGGGCGCTAGAGTGATCACGATCGAAAAACCTTCTGACGAAGTGAACGAGAAAGCACTCCTCCGTTTTACCCACAAAGCCATCAAGGCCAGCGGCGTTGCCGGAGACGTTTGCATCCTGGTTACGTCCTCCCGCGAGATGCGTCGGCTGAACCGTTGTTTCCGCGGGAAAGACAAGCCGACGGATGTCATTTCTTTTCCGGCGATCTCCGTCGTTGCCGGCAAGTTCGCCGGTGATCTGGCTATTTCGCTCGACATAGCCCGCTCCAATGCTCGCCGGTTGGGCCACACTACGGACGAGGAACTGCGTATCCTTATACTGCACGGACTTTTGCACCTGGCGGGGTATGATCATGAGAGCGACGAAGGTGAAATGGAACGGAAAGAGTCCACTTTGCGGAACAAGCTGCGGCTTCCCTCGAGCCTGATCGCCCGTACGGAAGCAGAGCCGGGTAGGGCACAAACGCTTGGCAATCAGAAGAAGAAGGTTGGGCGCTTACGATGACCATCGCTTTTGCCGTGCTCGTCGTATTGCTGCTCGGACTGCTCACGCTGGTTTCCTACGTCGAGCGCATTCATACGGAAGCGGGCAAATTCCTTTCCCGCGAATTTCAGGAAAACATCGACGCTTACGAAAACGTCGTTGAACCTGGTCTCAAGGTTTCGCGGGAGCGCGCTGCACTGGCGATTGCGGTACTTGAGCAACTGACCAACGCGTCCATCGCAATGGTCATCGTCTACAGCGTCGTTCGCAATGGGCAGTGGACTGCCGGCGACGTTGGCCAGGCTGTTCTTGGCGTCATCATCTCCATCGTCGTCTTTAATCGGGTAGTTCCGTTCGTTCTGTTCTCTCGTACAAAGGGGGAATGGCTCGGCCGGTTCACTTTGTTGCTCCGCGTCCTCGTCTACTTGGCGCTGCCTGTAACCATCGTCATCAGTTTCTGCCAATCTGTAGCTGCACTGGCCAGAGAGCACGGCGAATCGGTTCCCGAAGATGCCTCCGAGGCCGTGGACGCGTTTATCGAAGCCGGACAGGAAGAGGGCATCATCGAAGAGAGCGATCGCGACCTCATCCAATCGGTCGTGGAATTTGGCGATAAAACGGTGCGCGAGGTCATGAAGCCTCGTCCGGAGATTTTTGCTGTTTCAGAAGATGTTACCGTTGAGCACCTTACGGAAATGCTGCGTTCGCGTCCTTATTCGCGTGTGCCGGTGTATTCCGGCTCCATTGATAAGATCGTCGGAATTGTCCACGCTCACGACGTTCTGCAGCTCACCGATGCCGAGGCTCGCATTCGTACCGTTGGCAGCATTATGAAGACCGATGTCCGTTTCGTCCCCGAAACCAAGCGGGTCAGCGATCTTCTCCGCGAGATGCAACGCGACAATATTCGTATAGAAGTAGTCATCGACGAGTACGGGGCCGTGGCCGGCATCGTCACCATTGAAGACATGGTTGAGGAGATCGTCGGCGAGATCAGCGACGAGCACGATAAGGTTGAGATCATCAAGGAAGCAGAAGACACTTACGTGATGTCCGGCAGCATGGACATCGATAGGCTGAACGAACTCTTTGGTTTCCGTTCCGAGGATCGGGAAGCCACCACCATTGCTGGCTTGGTAAGCGAAATTGCCGGGCGCATTCCTCACCCGGGCGAGATTATTACCGACGATGGGTTGAGCTTTGAAGTGCTCGAATCCACCGACCGAAAGGTCGTGCGGGTCCGCGTAGCGCCATCGCATCCAACTTCAGAATCCCAGTCTGTGAGAGCATAGAAGATCATGCGCTCTGGTTTCGCTACCATCATTGGCCGGCCCAATGCCGGAAAGTCCACCCTTCTCAACGCCCTCGTCGGCTCGAAGATTGCGATTGTCACCCACAAGCCGCAGACCACGCGCAACCGCGTGCAGGGCATCATCAACCTTCAAGCCAAAAAAGGACGGCCGGCAGCACAGGTCATTCTCATCGATACGCCCGGGGTGCATCGTCCGGATACTCGTCTCAACCAGCGCATGATGCAGGAGGTAAGGGAAGGCCTTGAGGGCTGCGACCTCGTTTTGCTCATTACCGATGTCACAGAGAAGTTCGGGCCCGGTGAGCAATTCGTCATTAACATGGCGAAAAAGACTGCAACGCCAACCATTTTGTTGCTGAACAAGATCGACCGCATCCCGCAGAAAGACAAGCTACTGTTCATCATCGACCGCTGGCGCCAACTGCACGACTTCAAAGAAGTCATCCCCATCTCGGCGCTTAAGAAAGACAACCTCGATGTTGTGCTGGACTCGGTGGTCGCCTTGCTTCCGGAAGGGCCTGCATACTTCCCGTCAGACCAGGTGACGGATCAACCACTCCGTTTTCTCGCCGCGGAAATGGTTCGCGAACAGGTGCTGCTTGATACCGAGCAAGAACTCCCTTATTCCACCACTGTCATCGTCGAGCAGTTCGAGGAAGAGCCGCGGCTAGTCCGGATCGCCGCCACCATCTACTGCGAGCGTGACAGCCAGAAACCGATTCTCATCGGAAAAAACGGCCAGATGCTCAAGAAGATCGGGACCGACGCTCGCAAGGACATCGAAACCATGCTCGGGAAGAAAGTCTTTCTTGAGTTGTTCGTGAAGGTCAGGCCGGGATGGCGCGAATCACGCCAGTTCGTGGAAGAACTCGACTGGCGGCGCCAGATTGAGAACATGATCGCCACCAATCCCGAAGATTAGCCCTGCTGTGCTTGCAGTTCGCAGGCCTCGCGGCATTCCAGGCAATACCACTGTCCGTCATAGCACAGCCGGATCTGGTTCGCTCCCATGCAAAGGCAGCAGAACTTGTCGCAAAGGCAGCTTTCCTCGGGAAGATCGCATACGGCACAGGTGAATTTCTCAGCCATGGCGCCAACTTTACCGCAGCATTCTCCGAAATGACAGTGACCTTCGGGTAGCGACCTTCCTTAAAGCTGCATAGACCTATCGCCGATAACCCAGTTAGCCGAACTTGGTCAGGCCAAGTAAGCCTGGGCCTATATGAAACTTCGACGGATCGTTACGGTCTACACCGGGGCAATCACCGCGATTCTCCTTCTGGCGATGTTTGCCGTCTCCTGTGCCGTGCTGCCAAAAAGCTTTGCTCGTTTGGAACGACGGCATGTAGAAGACGATCTCGATAGAACTCGGCAGCTCCTGCATCGCGAAATTGTTGAGCTCGACCGCACAGCCACGGACTACGCCAATTGGGACGACACTTACGAGTACATGCTGAATTTCTCACCCAGGTACGTTCGTTCCACCTATTCCGTACCGACCTTGAGAAACCTCGGCCTTAGGTCCGTGATGCTGGTAAACAACGACGATCGGATCGTGATGTTGCGTTCGGTCAAGGGTGATGAGACAGAGTCGCCTCACGACGCCAATCACCTGCTCCGAATCGTGTCAGGAAGTCGACGTGGCGTTTTTCGAAGCATCGCCGGAGTGGTGCAGTTGTCAGACGGTGCGGTACTGATGGCGGCTCATCCCATTCTCAACAGCAGCTACAAGGGCACACCTCGGGGCATTCTGCTGATGACCCGCGATTTCGATTCCAAACTTGTGGCGCGGTTATCTTCGCTGGCCCAGATGCCAGTCTCGGTTGAGTTGCTGCCTCATGGCGACGCGGGTGATCAGTCTAACAACCTGGCTCTTCCCTTCGCTTCCACTGTGATTCAAGATTCCAAAGACGATCACATTGAGGCACTCGCTACCATCCGTGGTCTGGAAGGCGAGCCGGATTTTCGGCTTCGTATCGTGCATACTCGCGACATCTCGCAACAGGGCCGGAATGCGATTCACCTCCTACTGTTTATGATCACGGCATTGGGAGTCGCATTCGCCGTCTTGAACCTTTGGACCGTGGATACTTATGTCATAGGCAGGATTCTGAAGCTCACGAAATTTACCAAGACCGTTCGAAGCGGAACTGGCCTTGCTGGGCGCATAGACATTCAAGGTAACGACGAAATCTCGGAGCTGGGCAGCCGAATGAACGACATGCTCTCGGAGCTGCAGGCGTCCCACGAATCGGTTCTCGCTGCCAGAAAGCGGCTTGAGTTTGAAGCGAGCCACGACAGCCTTACAGGAATGTGGAACCGCGCGGCAGGATTAGACTTCCTGAAGAAGGAATTGGCTCGTTCGTCGCGCGAGGGAACCGAAGTGTCGGTTGTCATGCTCGACCTGGATTACTTCAAGGAGATTAACGACCGGTTTGGTCACAGCGGCGGCGATGCGGTGCTGCGAAATCTCTCCTCTGTAATTCGCCGCAACCTGCGGACGTTTGATATGTCCGCGCGCTACGGAGGAGAGGAATTCTTCATCATCGCACCCAATTGTTCACCCGACGAGGCCAAAAGTCTGGCACAGCGCATCATAACGCGTATCGAGTCGTCGCCGATCAATGTTCAAGATTCGGTTGTTCGCGCCACTGCCAGCGCTGGCGTTTGCTCGGGAACATTCCCGACAGCGTCCGAAGATCTGTTGGGCGCTGCGGATCGGGCCTTGTATCGCGCGAAAGCCAACGGGCGGAACAGGGTGGAATGCGAAAGCATTCCGGGGCAGAATGGCCGTCCGCTCGCGAAAACCACACCTCTCCTTCTCGCCTGAATCGGTACTCGCAGTCGCACTTTAGCTGTGTTACAAATGGACATTATGCACAAGCAGGTCTTTCATAACGGTCGTGTGTTGCCGCTCAATGAAGTTCGTCTTTCGCCTGGACAAGCTGGGCTTCTGAACGGATGGGGCGTTTTCAGCACGGTGCGAATCTATGAAGGACATCCATTTGCGTTCGACCATCATTGGGAGCGTTTGGCTCGCGATGCCGAGAAGTTGATGGTGCCTTTGCCTTGCACGAAAGAACAGTGCTACGAGGGCGTGATGGCGCTGATCAAGGCCAACAGGTTGATGGATGGCTGCATGCGCATTTACTTCGTGCTGAACAAAGTTGGTATCTGGTGCAGCGACGAAGACATGCCTGAGACGGATTGGATCATGTACACAGTCGATCTGCCGATGCGCGTTGGGCCGGTAAAACTGGCCATGCAGGAGAACGGGCGTCAGGCGATGCATCCGCTTTCTGGCACCAAAGTCACTTCGTGGCTTCAAAACGTGTGGGTCGTTGAGAAAGCGCACCAGCGCGGATTCGAGGACACGATCCTGCTAAACGAATTCGGCAACGTAACCGAAGCAACAGCGGCGAATCTCTACATTGTGAAGAACGGAAAAGTTGTCACTGCTCCGTTAGCTTCAGGGTGTCTTGCGGGCGTGAGCCGATTGATTCTGAAGGAGATTGCTTCCGGTGCGGGAATTTCGCTGGTCGAGCGCGACTTCACGCCAGAGGAACTGTTCGCTGCCGATGAAGTGTTCATTACTTCCACAACGCGCCAGGTCCAACCAGTCAGTCACATCGAAAGTCACATTTTGTCGCAAGCTCCAGGACCAATCACGACAAAGCTTGCGGAACTGTTCAACCAGTACGTTCAGCGCGAGCACGCCGCACAACTAGCGGCGAAGTAACTCGTTCGCTTTCGTAAGTGGATCATCGACAACACAATGTACCAGCCCAAATTCCAGCGCTTTTCTCGCTGGAATTTTTTCAGCTGCCACGAACATCTCCAGCGCTTTTGCTTTGCCGATCAGGCGCGATAGGCGCTGTGTTCCGCCCCAACCGGTAATCAGCCCGAGCGCCGCGCCACGGTGTCCAAAGATCGCGTGCGGGTGTGCGATGCGCAGGTCGCACGCGAGCGCCAGATCCAGTCCGCCACCCATGCAATAGCCGCGCACGGCGGCATAGACCGGTGCAGGGAAATCGTCGATCGACTGCATCAATTGCTGGCCCATGAGCGCGAAATCGAAGGCGTCGCTACCGAGATGCGTGATTTCGTTCAGGTCCGCTCCGGCAGAGAAGAAGTGATCGTTGCCGGTGATAATCAGCGGCTTCGGATTACGCGCCAAGACGCCAATCGCAGCAGTCAATTCCCGCACACATTCTCGTGAGAGGCGGTTCGTTCCATCACCCGAGACCAAGCGGAGGATGCGATAACCATCATGCTCTTCGAGTTCGTGGTGTTTGGAAATCGTCAACTCCGTCAGGACAGCAAGGTCTCGAGGTTCTTGCCGTCTTCGGTGAGGCAAAACGGCGAGATCCGAATTCCGTCGCCGATCAGGCGGTGCGTTACCGGATCGCGTCCAACGCGGGTGATCCATTGGTAACCAGTGTCTGTCTTCGTGTCGGTAAACCAATGTTGTGGAAGAACCTCCAGCAATCCGGCATGCGCGTAGAGGATGAAGATGGCGCAACTCGGTTCTTGTCCAGTGTCGCGCCGAACGTTCACGGTCATGGCCAATTCTTCGAGCGAACTGAACTCCGCCGGAACGGTTATAGGATGAGTGCCTTCGCTCTGATCGGTGTTGAATTCGAAGTCGGCAAGAGGAGCAACGACCGAATAGACGCTGTCACCGGAATTGCCAAACCAGCCTGCAATTTCCTCCAGAGGGAAGTGCTTCAACTGCGCCAGGTCGAAGGCAAGCAAGCGGATCGTTTTACGTCCGTCGGGATGCCAGATCCCGAGTTTGCCGTCGGGCAGGAGGAATGGCGTGCAATAGATGTTCAGGGCGAGCAATGGATCGTTCTTGCGCCCAAGTTCATTCAGAGTAACGAGGTGCGCAAGAGGACCGCTGTTGCCGTGATGAATCCATTCGCAGCCTTTTACTTCCGGAAAGGATTGCAGGTACCAAGGTGCAGGACCAGTGAACTTGCCGATCAGTTGCAGCATGCGTGCGCGATCTTCGGTGGTAATCGGTTCAGCCATTTCTTCTTTCAAATAAAAATGCGGGCGAGTAGCCCGCATTCAGCCGGAATTGCCGGCGTGTTCAATGGTTTCAGGCGGCGACGCCGCGGGGCTTCACGTTGCTCTTGATGAACTGGACGATTTCTTCCATCGGGGTGCCGGGCTGGAAGACACCAGCGACGCCGTTCTCTTTCAGGGAGGTGACGTCCTGGTCGGGGATGATTCCGCCGACGAGGACGAGCACGTCATCCATCTTGTTCTGCTTCATCAGTTCCACGACGCGGGGGACGATAGCGTTGTGCGCGCCGGAGAGGATGGAGAGTCCGATGACGTCGACGTCTTCCTGCAAGGCGGCGGTGACGATCATTTCCGGCGTCTGGCGAAGGCCGGTGTAGATGACTTCCATGCCGGCGTCGCGGAGGGCGCGGGCGATGACCTTGGCGCCGCGGTCGTGGCCATCGAGACCGGGCTTTGCGACAAGGACGCGAATCTTCTGTTGTTGTTCAGCCATTAGCTTTTAGCTCTTAGGGGTAGTCGAGGACCTATTAAGGATACATCAGGGCTTCCGAACTGTTACATTACCAACTTATTCGGTTCCCAAATTCGCATGCGATCCGCCGTCCGACACCTCCAAGCTTCCGATCCCGTAATGGGCGCCATCATTGAACGGATCGGTCCTTATAAACCGCGGTACGCTCAACCCGACTTCGAGAACATGGCCCGGTCGATTGCGTACCAGCAGTTACACGGCAAAGCGGCGGCAACGATTTTCGGACGCCTGCACGCAGCTTGCGAGAGTTGCCTCACGCCGGAGCGGGTGCTGGCGCTCTCGGTGGAACAGATGCGCGCCTGCGGGCTTTCCAAGCAGAAACTCAGTTACATCCGCGACCTGGCTGAGAAGACGATCAGCGGCGACGTCAACTTCGCCGAACTGCCCGCCATGGACGACGAAGACGTCATCGAACACCTGACCCGCGTGAAAGGCATCGGACGCTGGTCGGCGCAGATGTTCCTGATGTTCGCCCTGAAGCGGCCGGACGTGATGCCGGTCGTGGACCTGGGCATCAATGTGGCCATCAAGCGTGCGTATCGCAAACGCACAGTCCCGAAACCCAAGCAGGTTCTAAAGATCGCCGAACCCTGGCGGCCATTCCGGAGCGTGGCGTGCTGGTACCTGTGGCGCAGCGTCGATGTGAAAACCCAATAAGTCAGGGGCCAGGGGCTAGCAGTTAGGGGATAGGAGATAGGAAGAATCCATCGCCCGCTGGAACTCTCAGACGCGGTTAGTGTGTCAGGGATGTCCGCGACCTGCAGGTTGTACCTTCG
>DATMXP010000005.1 GCA_035561515.1 Terriglobales bacterium
GTACATCCGGGCCTATTTCGAGCGCTACGCGGGGGTGCGGAGGTTCATCGACGCGACCATCGCGGAGGTGCGAAAGACGGGTACGACCCGCACGCTATTCGGGCGCGAGAGGCCCATCCCCGATATCAATTCCCGCAACCCCAATGCCCGCGGTTTCGCCGAGCGCACGGCCGTGAACTCGCCGCTCCAGGGCACGGCGGCGGATCTGATCAAGCTCGCAATGGTGCGGATCGCGCGCAAACTCGAAGGCTATCAGGCGGCGCTGCTGCTCCAGGTGCACGATGAGCTGGTGCTAGAGGCCCCGCCCGACGAGGTCCGCACGGTCTCCGCAATGGTGAAAAGTGAAATGGAAGGCGTCGGGGAACTGGCAGTGCCGCTGGTGGTGGACGTCGGGTCGGGCGTGAACTGGCGAGACGCGAAATAGCAGGGGGTGTATTAGCCCGAACGAGGTGTCTGCACGAGGACCACTTCAACGGATGGGCATCTCATGTCGCAGGAGCCAGTTTCCGGTAAGCCCACATTACGTCCACAACCTCCGCAGTTGCGTTGGTTTCCGGTTAGCGAGTAAGTAGCCCCGCAACGGCTCGCACGCCATGTCGGCAGGACGGGGCTGTGGCCCATCTGTCCGGCATCGTCACAGCAGAGGCGCCGATAACTCGTATACAATCGAAGCCATGACGCCGGCACCAGCGGTTCCGCGGTCACACGCCGAACAGGAATTCTGGCGGATGTTCCACTCGCTGCCATCAAAAGCAACTACGGCTACCTCAAGGTTCACAATCTCGCAGCTGCAGAACGTGCCATCTACGATCAGTATCAGCGTGACGCGCATTTTTGGACGCTGACGACCTATTCCCTTCAGACCACTTTCTTCATTGCGTTTGGTCGGATTTTCGATCGGCGTCGTGATACATTCTCGGTCCACAAACTCGTGGAGACCACGGTACAGCATCCCGACTTCTTTTTAAGAGCAGCACTGAGGGAGCGAAAGCGGCAGGCTTTTGACATCACTGGCCCGGATCCTCAATGGCTTCTGGATTATGTGAGCCAGGCATGGGAGCCAAGGACCGCTGACCTCGAAGTGCTGCGGGACGCTCTCGTTCCGCACTACAATACTTTCAAGAGCATCTACCAACCAATTCGGCACAAGTATTTTGCCCACCGCGGAGTGGACAGCCAACAGGCGATCACTGCCTTGTTCAGCCAGACTCTGTTTGGCGACGTAGCTCGCATTCTCGGCTTCCTGCACACGTTGCTGTGGGCCATTCAAGAGATGGCATCGAATGCACGACGCCCAGACCTAACGAATCTAACGGACTTCAACAAATACGTACGGAGCCTGGATGAGCAGATCGAGCAGTTCGTCCGAAGGCTGGCTCTTCGTTAAGATCACGCCCTGCGCGGGAATGCGTCCAACCGTTACGCGCCTCTGAAGTTGCAAAGAGCAGGACGAAGTGTTGAAGCAAGCTGAGGGATAACGGCCGATGCCCGATGGTCAACCGCTTCGAATCGACAACATTGATCCTCCCTTCGACGATACGGACCTGAAGGGAAAGCGGTATCTCTACCACTACACTAGGGCCGAAGTGGCACTGGGCCATATCTTGAGGGACGAGCGCCTTCGTCTCTCTCCCTACTCGGATCTGAACGACCCCAAGGAAGCAAAAGACTGGATCATGACTGTCGGCGCTGCAACAGACGGTGGCGCGACGGCTGGGAGAATATGGTGCGAGATGTCGGAACGCATCAAGGGCAGGACCCGTCTGCTGTGCTTCACTTCCGATGGCTATGGCTTGAAGCGCGAGCCGCAAGACATCGACGATTTCTGGGAAGCGCGGGGCTTTGCACGCCCGACTATGTGGGCGCACTACGCCGAGAATCACCGGGGAATCGCGTTAGTCTTCGACCGCAGGAAGCTGTTAGCGAATGCCATTGCGGAGCTGAAAGCAAAGGGCCAACTTCACTATGGCCATGTAAGCTATCGGATGCTCGATGAAGCCGACGGATGGTCCGCCTTCTCTTTCAACAGCGCGGATTGGGAGTCGCTGCCCGCTTACCAAGGTGTCCTGCGCCACCTTGAGCAGCACCGTCGCTGGCTGTTCTTTACGAAGCACCCAGATTGGGCGTCTGAGCAGAAATGCCGAATTGTTGGCTTCGGCGATTTTGAACGTCACGAGTTCATATCGACTAAGAGTGCATTAGTGGAGATCATCTTCGGTGATCGGGCCAGTGCTGCAACCGCGAATCGCTGCTATGAGTTCGGAGCCAAGCTGGGCGTAATTGTCTCAAAAGTTGATTGGCACAATGGTCGCCCGTATCGAATGATTCAACAGCACGCACCTAAGATGGTTGCGAACGGCCCGCCCTGATCAGACGGCGATCTCTAATTCAACCGCTTTAGCGATGTGCGTCTGGGACAGGCGCTAATCGCGAGCGCTACGAAGCGCCCGCGGACGGCGTCCGACGTTCTGTCTGCGCCCGGGTTCCGAACGGTATACGGGGGTTTTCGGAAAGTGGCGGTTCGCCGAGCAGCGGCTAGCCTCACTTGTTCTCCTGCGGAGAAACCACGGTTCGTGATTTCAGTTTCTTTGGCCGGGAAGATCTGACGCGTTGGTCATGGACCAGAGCAAGGTGGCCGAGCTTGACAGGCAGGCCGGGTGGCCGAGCTTGACAGGCAGGCCGAAGAGGAGATCGGGGCGAAAGAACGTGCGTTGGGTGCTTTACTGCAGCATCGGAAGGATCACGGCTGTTGAAGTCGCGCCAGATCCCTCCCATGCTGATTCTAGCTATGGCTTGCTCACCCAGGTGTGGTCGGCGCCTGGCTCCTTGGCTTTGGGCTGTTCCTGCTCCTTGTTTGCGCGCCCGACTGGTATGCGGCTGCGCAATCCACCTGGTGCTTGTCGAGTTCAGCCTGGGTGTTAAAGAGCCGTCCGCACAGATCGCATCTGAATTGGTTGGTTCCGGGACCGGCTGGTACTGGCATGATTTCCCTCCAGCGGGAATCAGGGCAATCGGGAGACCAATGTGAGCGCAGCACAGCGGCGGCGCAGGTGGTCCAGCGCGGTCTGGGCGGCGAAGGAACGAATGCGTGGGCGGTCGCCCAGGAAGACCCGGTGATGCACCTGACAGCCGGTGGGATCGGCCACGGCCATGTAGACCGTACCGATGGGGACCTTTTCGCCGCCGTCGCCCGGTCCGGCCGAGCCCGTGATGGCCACTGCGTATGTGGAACCCGCGCGGCGGCGCGCACCGAGCGCCATGGCTTCGGCGGTTTCGGCACTGACGGCC
>DATMXP010000006.1 GCA_035561515.1 Terriglobales bacterium
CAATTTGATAACAAAGGACTTAGCTGCGAGGCACAAGATTGTGTTCTCCGACAACGAAAGTCCTGAGACGGAACTGGCATCTTCACCGCAGTGCAAAAGCAACTGCGGCGGACAGGAGTGTCCGCCCCACACACGCCTTCATCACCTACATTTTCAGAATAGCAATTTGGGCGGGGGCATCATGCCGACATTCTGAGATTTATATTTGCTGTTAAATCAGGAACTTACGGGAAATTGGGGGCGTGGACCCCCTTGACAACAAATTTTGTCAGTTTCCGGAACGTGCGCCTATGAGTGCATACCCGCCGCCACTACCATTTTCGTTCAACGCTTTCTAAAGATAAGCAAGTGTTGACGGCTTTGCGGTTGTGTAATCGTAATCAGTTCCCAACCGTCCTTGCCGTACTGATTCAAATGGTTTTCGAAACCAGGATTGAAGTCGTCTGCCAAAACCACTTTGTATTCAATTACTCCAGCTGCACTGACAGTGCCTGTGTTTGCGGCGAGTCGGGCAAACATCAGCCCAAGGAATAATCCAAGAAAGAATGCTGCCAATACAAAACGCTTCATGCAGTCCTCCCAAAGTCCGGAATAGACAGAGTAACGCTCTCCAGCACGATGGAATGATACATACCCCTGGCGGTAGTTGTTGAAAGATGATCGGAAGTTCCGAAGAGAAGACGCTGTTGGACCAAAACGGGAAAGTGGACACAGGCTCAACGCTGTCGGCAGTACCAGGTTAACGCTGCGCGGACGCTAGGGCACGTTAATTGTGGGTTACTGGACGAAAGGAGCGCAGGTCCGCCGGGGTCCTTTTTGTTCAGCGTTTTCTAAAGATAAGCTGAGTTTCGTGGTCCCGCGGTCTTGAAGCTGTAATCAGCTCCCAGCCGTTCTTACCATACTGATTTAACTCGTTTTCCAAATTGCTGTCGTACGCCGTTACAACTTTGTACTCGATTGCCTCAGCTGCACTGACGGTAGAGGAGTTTGGGGCGAGTCGGGCAAACATCAGCCCCAGGGATAATCCAAGAAAGAATGCTGCCAGTAAAAAGCGCTTCATGCGATCCTCCCAGAGTCTTGGAATTAGACAAAGCAAGGCTCTCCAGCACGATGGAATGATACACAACTAACGCCGGGGATGGCGACGCGTTAGCGCTGCACGTGAACGCCGGGGGCACTTCAGTTGTGGTTGCGTGAACGAGTGGAGCGTTTGGGAACCGACCAGCGCGGTTTTGCTGAGTAGATCCAGTAGATCAGAAGCCAATAGACGGCGAGGGCGGCCAGGGATATTGCCCACCGCAATGGCCACGGCCACGAGGCCGGAGCTTCGGAGCCAAACAGGAATATCAGTCTCCGCCCCACACAAACTACAATCGGATCGCCTGAAACCGGACTTTAACGGTTTTCAGCATGGATGAGTCGATCTGATTCATCCGACAGATCCGGACATTCTGCCCTGTGCTTGTGGTCAGCCCGTATCGCGAAGAAGATCGCCGTCGCCAAAACAGCGTAGTGCAGTACTGTGTGCGGCACATCGTGAACGAGGTTCCAGGAAACACCCTGCCGAGCCAGATGAATTGAAAGCGCAACTCGCACCACATTCAGCCCCTCAATCATGATCGCAAGTACAGCCACGCGCATGACGTTCTGCGTCCAGCGCAGATGCAGCCGCCAAACAAAAGGGCTTACAAGAAGAATCAGGACTGCGTAGGTGCAGTTCGGCGAAAACGAGAAAGCCACGCGATCAACCAGCAAGACAATATCCTGCAGGCTAGGTACCGGACGGACCTCGTGACCCAACCAGGAGAGGAAGGTCGCAGTGCAGAATCGAAGCACAAGGCGCAACCACCGCCAATCCAACTGGTAATAGCAGAGGGCCAAGGTGCCGGCAATGGCCCCACGTACGATGATGGGGTCGTAGCCAATCTTGCGGAGCCACGCATTTCCTCTCGACAAATTCACGATACGACAAAATGTGCAACGTCTGACTGCTACCGTTGCGTGATCTCGAAAGACACTTTATTCCCCGGTATTTTCCTGGCCTGATGCTTGTCTCGCGGCTGAGGCACAAGGTCTTGACGCGAAACAACATCAGGCAAGTCACCGCTGAACTCAACACGATAGGTACCAGGCTTGGAAAGGTCGTAGGTTCTGGCGAGATCCACCTCTCCTGAAACCGTACCATGTCCAGCAACCTCGATGTAATCGGATGACTGAGGGTCGCCGCGCTTCACCATGGGCCCACTGTAGGGAATTTCTTCACCGTCACGGGTCAGGCGGAAGATGTTTCCCCAGATGCCTTCGAGCGGGGTATACCACTTCAGCACGTAAACGGTTGCATCGCCCAGATTGTGCAACTCGAACTTCAAAAGTACCGGCTCACCGGCTGCATAGCTTTGTCGAGCGGTGAGCAGGTAAGTCAGGTTCGGCTCTGTCGCGGGAGCAGCTATCGCCTCGCGACGAGCAGAACACGCTGACAAGAGCAGCATGGCCAACATAAAAGTCACTATCCTTCGCATACACGACCCCTTACTACCGGCAGTGGCTGCTATTTTGATGCTTCCGAAGTGCCGCGACGTACTCAACGCCGCTCAGCCCGCTTCGAGAGCTTCCTTCGACGTACTCTGTCCCCAATGGCGGCAACTGCGATGATCAAAAGCGACATCGGCACTTGCTCCACCCCGCATTTCTGTGACGGAGTATTCTCGCCAAAGTACTCGTGACTGTCAGCATTCTGAATTGCCTTCGCGGGATCGTTGGTGGCCAGGTTCTTGCAGCCATACTGCCCGTAAACGTGGTCCTGCGTTTGCGCTACCACGTTGAAATGGCTCGTCTCGTGAACAATGGTGCCAGCTTTGCTGTCCGTTCCATTTGCCGGGGCACTCCAGAAGGCATTGCACACCCAGACGTGATATGGCTGATTCGGATAGACATAGGCATACCATCCCTGGTTGCAGTCGCAGTGGAAAGTGACGGTCTTGTTGGCAAGCGCATCGTGCAGTTTGTCGAAGTGGTTTGTCACCGTGGTCCAGCGAGTGGCGTCGTAGGTGCCGAACCAGGTTTTGTACCGGGGACACTGGGCATTATTCGATTGCTGCGCATGCAGGACGAGGCTTGCGCCAATCGTTAGCGTATCGGCATCCTGCAAGGCCTGACTCAAGACGGGCTGCTGAGTCTGAGAGCAGCTCTGGAAGGCAGGCTGCTTGGCCGCAGTACCTTCACCAGGGGGAAGCGTCGGTGGAAGTTTCCGGGCTTCAAGGACTTGAAAGGGCACATTGTTGGATCGAATTAGCTGGGGTATCAGGGACTTCCTTGCTGCCAAGGCCGAAGGGGCGGCGTCTCCAAAATCGAGAAGGGCCGAACTGAACTCCACCGTGTACTGGCCCGAATCGGCAATAGCGTAACCTTCCGCGAGATCGATCGTGGAGGAGACGGTTTGGCCTGGAGCAATGGACACGTAGTCGTCAGCGGTCGGTGCACCACGTTTTACCAGCTTGCCAATGTAAGGCACCAGCACGCCGTCCTTATGTACCTGGAATATGGGTGCGGTGAACTCTTCGAGCGGAGTTTGCCACTTCAAGACATTTAGAGCAGCGCCCGAAGTGTTAGTCAGATGGAAACGGACCGTAATGGCCTGGCTCGCACGAAAAGCCGGGCGTTCCATTTCAATCGTGCTCCTGAATGCCGTCACTGTTTTCAGTTGTGCATTGGCTGACGTAACAATTCCCAACAGAACTGCAATCGCCAGCAGGAAGAAGATGAAGGCCCTTGGTTGTACAATTTCGAGCGCCGTTCTTCTCGGCATAGCTCCTCCTTTGTCTCAGCCGACAGATCCTGCCAGGAGGACTACACGCGGCTCACTCGTGCTGTGAGTTGGGTTCCTTATCGATGCGCAGAACGAGCGAGTTTACTGCAACGAGACAGACCCGAAGCATTCGTGCAATGTGCCTCCCGAAGCAGATGGTGGATTGCCGGACTACTTAATCGTGGTTGGGTTGCCTGACTACATGCAACAGCCTAGTTAGCTTTGTCGTCTATCACGCCAAAGTGAGCCGTCTGTTACGAAAATGGAACAGGAATCCGTTCCAAAATGGGAATAGAAGTGGGCTGTAATGAGCGGTAGACGTTACCGACGAAGTAACGATCCGATTCCCACCGAGAGCGGTCCGCCTCCACACATCAAAAGCGAAGGCGGCGGACAGGAGTGTCCGCCCTACGCAACGCCCTCCAATTCAGTTGGTGGGGAGATTGGACACTTCACGCAGAAATCCGTCGGCGACAATGAGCGCGCGGTCGGAGTCGCCGGAATGCGTGCCCGGACCATTGGTCATTCCGCCGAGAAGCCATCTTCCGTTCTGCTGAGTGACGGTGGTCAACTGATTGTGGCGCGGACCACTGGTGAAACCCAGATTCCGGTTTAACGAGCCGTCGCTGTTAAGCAGCACGAGTAATGGCTGCGCAACTTCGGAAATGCTGGCACCGCTTGGATTCTGCGTGTATCCGGTGGTGCCCAGCGCGAGATACCGGTTGCTGGATAGGGCTGCCACGTCGAAGAGTACGTCGCCGCGATCGACGTCGATGATGTTGTATGGCCCGGGCGTGCCGTCGGACGCAACTAAAGCAGTGAACGCATTCCAGCCGCTTCCGTCCGATCGAACTTCCGAAAGGACGCGGCCTACCAACACGAAACCGCCAGGAGTTGCGCGGAGACCATGCAACTCGGCCCGGTCAACAGTTTCAATCACGGTGCTGCCAAGACGGCGCCCGTCGCCGGACGCCAGACGTGTGAGCAAAACACCGGCTGAGGCTGTGATTGGCTCGCCGAAATAGTCGGTGTGTCCACGGAAAGTGAAGTTACGCTCGGGTGAATTCACGACGGCAATGGCGAGTGTTGCGGCGGAATCGACATCGACATAAATGCGGAGATGATTCTGGAGTTGGCCGAAGACGTCGAAGGTACCGCTGGTAAGGCCCAATCCAAAGATGGAAGTGCCGGGCTCAACAAGGGTTCGCCAAGAATGGCGGTATACGCCGGTCGAATCAGGATCAAGGCGATAAGCAACGATGGCGTTACGTCCGGTGCGCAGAACGACGGCCAAGCTTTCTGCCAGCGGAGCGAGACGCGCGGCGTCATGCATCAGGGCAGGCTGAAGAGAGTTGTCGTCTTTAATGCCACCCTCATAGTCGAAGTATGGGTCGGTGGGAGAAGAGGGATCGAGGAAGGCCTGATCGCTTTTCGTTGATCCATTGGGATTGAGGCGAACGATGCGGACGCCCGTGGCGGTGGTGAGGATGGCCGAGATGTCGCCGGAGGGATGAAGCGCAAAATCGACCAGGGACCACCCAGAAGGCGGGGTGTAGGAGAGGACGGTTCGGGCGTCGCCTTGCAAGATCGCCAGCGTGCGCTGTGGACCGTCTTCGAAAATTGACGTAAGCCGTTCCTGAAGCAATACGACATTCGTTCCATTGGAGCGCGCCTTGGTAACCGTCTGGCCCGGGGTCGCGAAGTTGACGGTGGTGGTGGGCGGCGGGCCGGGTTGCGTTGCGCTGCCTCCGCAACCTGCGAGAAGGGCGAGCGCTAAAAGAAAGATCGCGCTGGAAATGCAATATCTAATCATGAGGTACTCACGATCTTTACACGGCAGAAACAGGAAAAGTTGCGACAGACGGGAGAATGCAGGGATGAGTTGAAGGTTCCGGCTGGATCTTACGTTGAAGAGGGGCCGTGGAAATATCGGATTTCCATCTGTGCAACATCGAAAGAGAAAAGCCTGTTACATGCACACAAGGTCCTCCGCATGGTGCAAAGGTTTTTCGTGTCATTCACCGCCCCGTTCCATTTTGGGAATTCAGATCTGATTTTCTGACGCTGTACGGAACCCGATTAGCTGAATTCCGTCTGCACGGTGAGAACACAATCTGCAGGCTTGAAGCGAGAACGTCATGCAAGACAGAATGACCTTCAGCAGTCTGGCAATCCTTTCGCTCAGCGTCTTTGTAGTTTTATTTCTTGCCGCGTGCGGTGGCGGCTCCAGTCTCGGCACAAACGTCACGACTGCGAGCACAAACACCACACTCAATGCGTCTACCATTTCCGCCCCGTCGACGGTGGTGTCCGGCCAGGCTGGCTATTCGGCGTCGGTCACCAGTCAAGCCGGAGCGACCTACTCCTGGACCGCATCCAACGCCACCATCATGGTGGGCGCCAATTCCGACAACGTTGCTTTCACCGCGGGAATCTCCGGGACCATGGTCCTAACGGCCAAGGTGACCACCAGTTCCGGCACATCGACCGCAAGCGTCACGATTCCGATCACTGCTGCGAAATCGCCGCAGTACAACATCGAGCAGGCGGTTTCCGATGGCGCCCAAAGCAGCACCATCGCTTTCTCCGGGTTCGGCATGATGACCGGCAATCTGGGCGCGCAGTCTTTCTTCCCGCCGGGCAAGGTCGCTGACTACTGGGGCTTCCAATACCTCCGCGACAACGACGCCGACAACATGGGCCATAACACCAGCTTTCTTACCCGCGTCGCTTGCAACATGCTTTACATCCTGAACGACACGCAGATCTCAGCGCTTAAGACCCTCGCCGCCGGCCAGGTGAACAACATCAACCTTTACGCCTGGAAACGCTATCCGCTGATGAAAGCCTTCCGTCGTCTGATGGATGGCACTATTCCGACCGGCTCGACAGGCCTGAGCGTTGACGCGATCAAGGCCGCTTCGCGAGACCTGTACCTCCTCGACGGGCAGTTGAGCTACGAACGGGCCGTCGTTTATGCGGATGTTTATCGCTCGTTGACAGCAACACAGAAGGGCTACATCGCGCAGATGGTGGGCAAGGGTTTTAACTCGTGGCCAGTAAAGGCAGAAGATGATGTGAGGTCGAAGACGTCCGGGCTGTCACATGATGAAGTCGTCGCCCTCATGACCTACGCCGGCGATCTCTACGCGTGGTACGCGGGTTCGGTAACTGCCGACGTTTATTTCTGTCCCGAGCGCCACGGCACTTACTTCGGCTCGTTCTATATAAAGGACGCACCCGCAGTGGGGCATGCCGATTACAGCATCGACGAACAGACGACGGCCACCGTCGGCAGGGCGCTGACTGACAGCACCCAGGGTTACATCTCAGCCGATGGCGCTGCGAAGATGAACGCGCTCACTGCGATACAGAAAGAGAACCTCTACGGAAATTCCGCTGCAAACATTGTTCTGGCTCGAACGAAAATCTCCGAAGCTCTCCGCAGCCTTATTTCTTCGACGGCGCCGTCGTCCGCCGCGCTGTCGCAGGTAAAGGCCACTGTGGACCAGTATTCCGCCCTGTATGGCGAACTCGACGGTGAGAACAACTACTATTACGCGACCACCTTTTATGAGTTGTACCAGAACGTGGGTGGCTCTTATATCAACTACGCGCAGAAGACAGCACTCGCCGCACTCCGCAAGAAGTACATGACGGTCACGTACTCGGATGGAACTACCGTGGACTACTCCACCCGAAGTACCAGCTACCTGTATGCATCGGAGATCCCAAGTTCATCTGCGGACCTCGCGAACTACACGAGCGACCTCATCACTGATCCACTGTTCAAGTTCAATTGATGGGGCAGATCTTATGCGAACGGTCGACTTCGGCATGCTGACGGCGGTCCTACTCGGGGCATGTAATCTTGTCTCATGTGGCGGCGGCTCTTCATCGCCAAACAGAGTCAGTACAATCGTCGAAACTACGGCGCCCGCTGCATTCGCCGGTACGGTGCTTCTCGGATCTCCGACCAACACCAGCGTGAAGGCGAACCTTCTTGCTTCTGACCAGGCCGGCTCGGTTTACATAGCTTACGGAACCGACTCGGCAGCTCTGTCGAAGCAGACCCCTGCTGCCGCTCTCGGTGCCGGCAAACCGCTGGAGATCGCTCTTGACCAACTGTCTTCCGGGACAAAGTACTTTTATCGCGTGTATTTACAGTCCACGGGCGCGAGCAGTTATCTTCCGTCTCCCCTATACACGTTCCACACCGCCCGGCATTCGAATGAAACTTTTACGTTCACTGTCCAGGCGGATTCTCACCTCGACGAGAACTCTGATCTTGACCTGTACCGTCGTACGCTGGCGAACGTCCTCGCCGATGTTCCTGACTTCCATATCGACCTGGGCGACACCTTCATGTGCGAAAAGCACTGCAGTCCATTAACGGCGGTGCTTCAACCACCCTTGGACCAAAGCACTGTCGATTCCCGCTACATCTACGAACGCGGGAACTTTGGAATTTTCAGCCATTCGGCTCCATTGTTTCTCGTAAATGGAAATCATGAGGGTGAAATGGGGTTCCTCGCCGATGGCAGCCCAGAAAACCTGACTGTGTGGGCATCCCGTGCGCGAAAGACATTCTTTGCGAATCCAGTGCCGGATACGTTCTATAGCGGCGATCTTTCAGAAGAGCCGTATGTCGGTAAACGCGCATCCTGGTACTCCTGGATTTGGGGAGACGCGCTTTTCATCGTCCTGGACCCCTACTGGAACACGTTGACGAAGTCCAACGAAGGGTGGAATTACACACTCGGCGACGCTCAGTACCAATGGCTGCACGAGACGCTCGCGTCAGCGCAGACAAAATTCAAGTTCGTGTTCGTCCATAGCCTGATTGGTGGACTCGACGGACAGATGCGTGGCGGCATTGAAGCCGCTCCGTACTTCGAATGGGGCGGACGCGACCTGGACGGTACATGGTCATTCTCGCGAAAACGCCCGACATGGGATACGCCCATTCACGAGTTGCTGGTGCGGTACCGTGTGACCGCCGTCTTCCATGGGCACGACCACATCTACGCGCAGCAGGAACTCGATGGCGTCATTTATCAGGAAGTGCCTCAACCGAGCGCCCGAAATACTTCGAGCGGCCCCGCACTGGCCGCCGCATATCATTACGCGACGGGGTCGATATCCAGCAGCGCAGGTCACCTTCGCATAACCGTTAGCCCCGACCATGTCACATCACAGTATGTTCGTGCATGGCTGCCGGCGGCCGAAACGGACCAGCGCAAGAACGGCCAAATCGATGCATCGTGGACCATCTTGGCCGAGTGACGTCAGCCCTCCTGCATAAAATTTCCGCTAAAGACAAGCGTGCTATTTGTGCTTGATGAACGTGCCTTCCTGGAGTTCGATCATGGCCTGCTTGATCTCGCCCTGGTAGTTCATGACGATGGGGCCGTACCACGCGACCGGCTCCTCGAGCGGCTTGCCTGAGACGAGGAGGAAGCGGATGCCGTCCGGTCCGGCCTGAACGACGATTTCGTCTCCGCGATCGAAGAGAACAAGAGAGTGATTGCGGGCGTCGTAGGTGGGCTCGGCTTCGGGCTGGGCGGTATGCTCAGTGAGCACGGCGCGAGGCTCGGAGGCGTCGCGGAAGGTGCCGGACCCGGCGAAGACGTAGGCGAAAGCGTTACGGGTGACGTCGATCTTGATGTGACGGCGCTTTCCGGGCGGCACGGAGATATCGACGTAAGCCGGATCGGCGGCGACGCCTTCGACCGGTCCTCGCTTTCCCCAGAACTCGCCACAGATGATGCGGGCTTTCGTTCCGTCATCCTCGGTGACTTCGGGGATGGCGCTGGACGGGATGTCCTGGTAGCGCGGGGTGGTCATCTTGAGCGACGAGGGCAGGTTGGCCCAGAGCTGGAATCCGTGCATGCGGCCATTGCCGTCGCCGCGTGGCATTTCCTGGTGCAGAATGCCGCTGCCGGCGGTCATCCATTGCACGTCGCCGGCGGTCATCTTGCCCTTGTTGCCGAGGCTATCGCCATGCTCGACGGAGCCGGCGAGGACGTAGGTGATGGTCTCGATGCCACGATGCGGGTGCCACGGGAATCCGGCGAGATAGTCTTCAGGCCGCTCGTTGCGGAAATCGTCGAGGAGGAGGAAGGGATCGAAGTCCTTCGTCTTGCCGAATCCGAACGCGCGCTGGAGTTTTACGCCGGCGCCTTCGATGGTGGGCTTGGTCTGGAGGATTTCTTTTACCGGGCGGAGAGACATGCTGGTTTGATGTCGGGGCGAGGCGGCGGATTCAGAAGAACTGGCACGGTTGGTGCCACGGTGGAGGGAAAGAAAAAGGGGCGGACAGGAGTCCGCCCCGGAACAAAAGGTTGATTTACTCGGCAGCCATTTCTTCGGCTTCGCCTTCCTGACGCATCATTTCGAGTGCGCGTTCGGCTTCCTCGAACTCGCGGGTTACCTCTTCCTGGACGTTCTTGGCCTGCTCCTCGAGTTCGGGAGCGAGGCGGATGGCACGGTAGTACTCCATGCCGGTTCCGGCCGGGATGAGGCGTCCGACGATGACGTTTTCCTTCAGGCCGCGGAGGTGATCCACCGCACCCTGAATGGCGGCCTCGGTGAGGACGCGCGTCGTCTCCTGGAACGATGCCGCGGAGATGAAGGAGTCGGTCGAGAGCGATGCCTTGGTGATACCGAGCAGGAGCGGACGGCCCGTTGCCGGACGGCCTCCCTGCGCGATGACGCGTTCGTTTTCCTCGCGGAAGCGGAACTTGTCTACCTGCTGGTCGAGGAGGAATTGGGTGTCGCCCACGTCTTCCACCTTCACCCAGCGCATCATCTGGCGCACGATGACTTCAATGTGCTTATCGCTGATGTTCACGCCCTGCAACCGGTAGACTTCCTGGATTTCGTTGACCAGGTAAGCCTGCAGTTCCTTCTCACCGAGGACGGCGAGAATGTCGTGCGGGTTGAGCGGACCATCCATCAACGGCTCGCCGGCGCGCACGCGCTCGCCTTCCTGCACGTTGATGTGCGAGCCCTTCGGAACAAGGTATTCGCGCTCGGTGCCGTTATCGGCGGTGACGTAAACCTTACGCTGTCCCTTGCTGACTTCGCCGAACCGGACGCTGCCATCGATTTCGGTGACAACGGCGGGCTCATGCGGCTTGCGGGCTTCGAACAGTTCGACCACGCGCGGCAGACCACCGGTGATGTCCTTGGTCTTGGTGGTTTCGCGCGGGATCTTCGCAAGCACGTCGCCGGGGAAGACCTCGTCTCCGTCCTGCACCATCAAGTGCGCACGCGACGGCAACAGATAACGCTTGTTGCCGGCCTTCGTGGTGCCCTTGATGACGATGGCAGGCTGGTGCTTCTCGTCGGGCGATTCGCCGACAACCAGACGCGACAGACCGGTGACTTCGTCCACTTCTTCGTGGAGCGTGAGTCCTTCGTGCAGGTCCTTGAACGCCACGGTGCCGCCGATTTCGGTGAGGATGGCGAACGTGTACGGATCCCACTCGACCAGAACCTGGCCCAGCGTGACCGGCGTGCCGTCTTCGACCTTCAGCTTGGCGCCGTAAACGACCGAGTAGCGTTCCTTTTCGCGACCCTTCTCGTCGACGATGATGACTTGTCCGTTGCGGTTCATCACGACCAGGTCGCCCGCCTTGCTGCGGACGGTCTGGAGGTTCTGGTACCGAACGATACCGTTATTCTTTGCATCGAGGCGCGACTGCTCGGAGACTCGCGATGCCGTACCACCGATGTGGAAGGTACGCATGGTAAGCTGCGTGCCGGGCTCGCCGATCGACTGCGCGGCGATGACGCCGGTGGCTTCGCCGAGTTCGACCATGCGGCCGGAGGCGAGGTTGCGTCCGTAGCAGAGGGCGCAAACACCACGCTTGGCTTCGCAGGTGAGCACGGAGCGAATCTTCACACGCTCGACGCCGGCGGCCTGGATCTGGATAGCCAGATCCTCGGTGACTTCCTGGTTGGTATCGACGATTACATTGCCTTCGTAATCCTTGATCTTCTCCAGCGAGACGCGGCCTACGATGCGATCGCGCATGTGCTCGATGATGTCGCCGGCTTCCACGATGGAGCCGACGTAAATGCCGTCCACGGTACCGCAGTCGTACTCGGAGATGATGACGTCCTGCGCCACATCGACGAGACGGCGGGTGAGGTAACCGGAGTCAGCGGTCTTAAGAGCGGTGTCAGCCAGACCCTTACGCGCACCGTGCGTTGAGATGAAGTACTGCAATACGGTGAGGCCTTCACGGAAGTTCGCCGTGATGGGGGTCTCGATGATTTCGCCGGACGGCTTGGCCATAAGACCACGCATACCGGAGAGCTGACGAATCTGCTGCTTCGAACCACGAGCGCCGGAGTCAGCCATGACGTAAATCGGGTTCATGGATCCGACCTTGTCGTCTTCCTCCATGGCACCGAACATTTCGTCGGCCACGCGCTCGGTGACGTTCGACCAGATTTCGATGACCTTGTTGTAACGCTCACCGTTGGTGATGGCGCCGTCAAGGTACTGCTGCTGGACCGAGATGACCTGCTTCTCGGCGTCGCTGACGACCTTCTTCTTGCTCTGCGGGATGACCATGTCGTCGATACCGATCGACAGGCCAGCCTTGGTGGCGTAGAGGAAGCCAAGCTGCTTAATCTCGTCGAGCATCTGCACGGTGGTTTCAAGACCGAACTGCAGGTACCCGTAGTTGACCAGCGCGCCGACGCCCTTCTTCTTCAGCAGGCCGTTGATGTACGGCATGCCTTCGGCAAGGTGATCGTTCAGGATGGCGCGGCCCACGGTGGTATTGATGAACTGGCGCTCAAAGCGAACCGGCTCCGCGTGGACGATGTCCTGATCGTCATAGGCCTGGGTCAGGTCCATGACGTCGCCGGTGTAACGCAGGCGGATCGGCGAGAGTGTTTCCACTTCGCCGGCTTCGAGAGCAAGCATCACTTCGTCGATATTGGCGAACGCACGGCCTTCACCCTTCGCGCCCGGCTTGGCCTTGGTCAGGTAGTACAGACCGAGAACCATGTCCTGCGTGGGAACGGTGATCGGGTGTCCGCTGGCGGGCGACAGGATGTTGTGCGAAGCGAGCATGAGCACGCTGGCTTCAACCTGCGCTTCCGGCGAAAGCGGAATGTGTACGGCCATCTGGTCGCCGTCGAAGTCGGCGTTGAACGCCGTGCAGACGAGCGGGTGAATCTTGATGGCTTTGCCTTCCACCAGTACCGGTTCGAATGCCTGGATACCGAGGCGGTGAAGCGTTGGAGCTCGGTTCAGAAGAACCGGGTGATCTTTAATGACCTCTTCGAGGATGTCCCAAACGATCGATTCCTGCTGCTCCACCATTTCCTTGGCTTGCTTGATGGTGCTGCAGTGACCGGTCTGCTCGAGGCGGTGGTAGATGAACGGCTTGAAGAGCTCGAGCGCCATCTTTTTGGGAAGACCGCACTGGTGCAGCTTCAATTCCGGACCGACGACGATCACGGAACGTCCGGAATAGTCCACGCGCTTGCCGAGCAGGTTCTGGCGGAAGCGTCCCTGCTTACCCTTGAGGGTGTCGGAGAGCGACTTCAGCGGACGGTTATTGGCTCCGCGAAGAACGCGGCCACGGCGTCCGTTGTCGAAGAGGGCGTCCACGGCTTCCTGCAGCATGCGCTTTTCGTTGCGCACGATGACTTCGGGAGCGTGGAGGTCCATCAGCTTCTTCAACCGGTTGTTGCGGTTGATGACGCGACGATAGAGATCGTTAAGGTCAGACGTTGCGAAACGGCCACCATCGAGAGGAACGAGAGGACGCAACTCCGGCGGAATGACCGGGATCACGTCGAGGATCATCCAGTTCGGCTTGTTGCCGGACTTGCGGAAGGCCTCCACCACCTTCAGGCGCTTTGCATACTTCACGCGCTTCTGAAGACTGGTTTCGTTCTTCATCTTCTCGCGGAGTTCGACGGCGAGCTCGTCCACCTGGACGCGCTTGAGCAGTTCCTTGATGGCTTCCGCGCCCATCATGGCCTTGAAGCCGGCGGGGCGGTACTGCTGGTCGAGTTCGCGGAATTTCGCTTCTTCCTTGATAACCTCGCGCTCTTTCACCGGCGCGTCACCCGGATCCACTACGACGTAAGCTTCGAAGTAGAGGACGGACTCGAGGTCACGCAGCGAGATATCGAGCAAATGGCCGATGCGGCTGGGCAGGCCCTTGAAGAACCACACGTGCGAACAGGGCGACGCGAGTTCAATGTGGCCGAGGCGTTCACGACGAACCTTCGACAGTGTGACTTCGACGCCGCACTTGTCGCAGATTACGCCGCGATGCTTCATGCGCTTGTACTTGCCGCACAAGCACTCCCAGTCCGTTACCGGACCAAAGATGCGGGCGCAGAACAGGCCGTCGCGTTCCGGTTTGAACGTGCGGTAGTTAATCGTCTCCGGCTTCGTGACTTCGCCGTGCGACCAGCTCCGGATTTTTTCCGGAGAGGCGAGGCTGATGCGAATGGCATCGAAGTCGGCGATGTTGCTTGCCATGTCAAACGGGCTAGAACGGTACAAAGTTGCCTCCGTGCGGCCTATCGTTGCCGCTTACGGCTCCGGAGATTTCGGCTAAGAATTCGTGCTGCGCATCGGGTACCGGAGCGAAACCCGGTGCGCTTTTAATTACTTCCAAACCTAGTCGGCCGCCGCTCCAACCATCTGCGGCGAGCGGCGTTCACCGGTCTTGATCAATTCGACATCAAGACACAGCGACTGCAATTCGCGGATCAGCACGTTGAACGACTCGGGCACACCCGGCTCAATGGCAGCTTCACCCTTAACGATGGCCTCGTAAATCTTGGTACGGCCATAGACGTCGTCGGATTTCGCCGTGAGCAGTTCCTGCAGGATGTACGCGGCACCGTAAGCTTCGAGCGCCCAGACTTCCATTTCTCCGAAGCGCTGTCCGCCGAACTGCGCCTTGCCACCCAGCGGCTGCTGCGTGATGAGCGAGTACGGTCCGATCGAACGGGCGTGAATCTTGTCGTCGACCAAGTGGGACAGTTTGAGCATGTAGATGTAGCCCACGGTCACCGGCTGTTCGAACTTGTCGCCGGTCATGCCGTCGAAGAGCTGCGTCTTGCCGGAAGTCGGCAGCCCGGCTTTCTCAAGCAGAGCCTTGATTTCCATTTCACGCGCACCGTCGAACACGGGCGAACCGAAGTGCACGCCGCCCTGGATGCTCTCGGCAACTCGCGTGAGTTGCTCTTCGTCGAGGTCGTCGAAGACTGGAGCGAACGCAACATCCTTGAACAGGTTCTTCAGTTCCTTGCGGAGCGCATCGGCACGGGTATTGCCGTCGAGGAGCTCGGCCACTTTCTGACCGATTCCCTTCGCCGCCCAACCGAGGTGCGTTTCAAGGATCTGACCGACGTTCATACGGGAAGGCACGCCGAGCGGATTCAGCACGATTTCCATCGCGGTACCGTCTTCCATGTACGGCATGTCTTCTTCCGGCAGGATGCGCGCGATCACGCCCTTGTTACCGTGGCGTCCGGCCATCTTGTCGCCGACCGACAGTTTGCGCTTCATGGCGATGTAGACCTTCACGAGCTTGATCACGCCCGGAGGAAGTTCGTCGCCCTTCTGCAGCTTCTCAACGCGCTCGCGCATGATCTTGCGGAGAACGTCGATCTGACGCGAGGTCATTTCTTCGATCTCGTCGATCTGCTCGTTGATGCGCGGGTCCTTATCGTTGAACTTAATGCGCTTCAGGTTGCGGGTGGAAATCCGCTCGATGGTTTCGCGATCGAGAATGGCGCCCTTCACCAGCAAGCGCTTGTTGGTGCGCTCGTCGTGCAGGTCGGCCGTGACTTCCTTGCCGCCGAGCAGGCCTTCCAAACGCTTCAGGCGCTCGTCGGTGAGGATTCGAATTTCGTCCGACAGGTTCTTCTCGAGCTTCGCGATCTGCTCGCCTTCGATGGCCTTGGCGCGCTCGTCCTTCTCCTGACCCTTACGGGAGAAGATCTTCACATCGACCACCACGCCTTCGATTCCGGGCGGGCAGTAGAGTGAAGCGTCGCGAACATCGCCGGCCTTTTCACCGAAGATGGCGCGGAGCAGCTTTTCTTCCGGCGTGAGCTGGGTTTCACCCTTCGGCGTTACCTTGCCGACGATGATGTCGCCCTGCTTCACCTTGGCGCCGATGCGAATGACGCCGCTCTCATCGAGGTCGCGCAGCGCGGTTTCCGAGATGTTCGGAATGTCGCGCGTGACTTCTTCGGGACCGAGCTTGGTGTCGCGGGCTTCGATCTCGAACTCCTCGATGTGAACCGAGGTGTAGTAGTCCTCTTTCACCAGCTTTTCGCTGACGAGGATGGCGTCTTCGAAGTTGTAACCCCGCCACGGCATGAAGGCCACGAGCACGTTGCGTCCGAGAGCCAGTTCGCCCATTTCGGTGCAAGGACCGTCAGCGATCACCTGCCCCTTCACCACGCGCTGGCCCTTCTTGACGATGGGGCGCTGGTTGATACAGGTGTTCTGGTTCGACCGCTTGAACTTCGTCAGCTGATAGATATCGCTGCCGACTTCACGCGACAACTGCGTCGGGTGATGCTCGCCTTCGACACGGACGATGATTCGTTCGGAGTCGACCGAATCGATGATGCCGTTACGGCGGGCCAGAACCACGGCGCCGGAGTCACGGGCGGTAACGCCTTCCATACCGGTGCCCACGTACGGAGCGTCCGCACGAAGCAGCGGCACCGACTGGCGCTGCATGTTCGCGCCCATGAGAGCGCGGTTCGCGTCGTCGTGCTCGAGGAACGGAACCAGAGAAGCGGCTACGGACACGAGCTGTTTCGGGCTGACGTCGACGTAATCGACTTCATCACGGCTGATCAGCACGAAGTTGCCGGCCTTGCGGGCGTTCACCAGTTCGTTGACGATACGGAGCTTCTCGTCGAGTTCCACGTTGGCCTGGGCGATGACGTGACGGTCTTCTTCCCACGCCGAGAGGTAGAACGAGAACGGTTCCCACTCGATCGCCTTCTTCTTGCGGCCGCGGAGGTCTTCGTTGGCCTTCAGGATTTCCGACTTCTCGATGTGATCGCCGACGTGGTATTCGCTGTCACCGGCGTTGACGACGGTGACGTAGTCGATAACGCGTCCGGCCTTCACGCGACGATACGGCGATTCGATGAAGCCGTAGTCGTTGATGCGCGCATAGCAGCTCAAGGACGAGATAAGACCGATGTTCGGACCTTCCGGCGTCTCAATCGGGCAGATACGACCGTAGTGAGTGGGGTGAACGTCTCGGACTTCGAATCCGGCGCGCTCACGCGACAGACCGCCCGGCCCAAGAGCCGACAGGCGGCGCTTGTGGGTGATTTCCGACAGCGGGTTCGTCTGGTCCATGAACTGCGAGAGCTGGGACGAACCGAAGAACTCGCGGATGGCGGCCATCACCGGCTTGGCGTTGACCAGGTCGTGCGGCATGGCCGTGGACATTTCCTGGTACACGCTCATCTTTTCCTTGATGGCGCGTTCCATACGGACCAGGCCGATGCGGAACTGGTTCTCGAGCAACTCGCCGACCGCACGAACGCGGCGGTTTCCGAGGTGATCGATGTCGTCCACGCTGCCGATGTTCTTGCGCAGCTTCAGCAGGTAGCGGATGGTGGCGTAAAAGTCATCCGGCTCGAGCGTGCGGCTGTCGAGATTGGTGGCGTCCTGCTTTTCGTACAGCTTGATGTTGAACTTCAAGCGGCCCACGCGAGAGAAGTCGTACTTGCGCGGGTCGAAGAACATTCCCTGGAACAACGCGGTGGCGGTGTCCAGTGTCGGCGGATCGCCGGGACGCAGCTTGCGGTAGATTTCGATCAGCGCTTCCTGCGGGGTCTTGACGGAATCACGGCGCAAGGTCTGGCTGATGACCACACCCACGTCGTCGCGCTCAGGGAAGAACACGTGCAGTTCGGCGACTCCGGCTTCCATCGCGCGGGAGATCATTTCCGCGGTGAGCTCGGTGTTGGCTTCCGCCAGCACTTCGCCGGTATTGGTATCAACGATGTCGGACGCGGCGTATGCGCCTTCGAGATCGGCAGCGTCAACTTCGATGTCCGTGACTTTGGCCTTGTGAATTTCGCGCAGGATCGCCGGGCT
Source organism: Terriglobales bacterium (assembly GCA_035561515.1). Lineage (NCBI taxonomy): Bacteria > Pseudomonadati > Acidobacteriota > Terriglobia > Terriglobales > Terriglobales bacterium. The sequence continues at coordinate 17,937 of DATMXP010000006.1, forward strand.
GACCTTGCGGCCGGCGTGGGCAATTTCCTCGCCGCTCTTGTTGACGATGCGGTGAGTCAGCTTCATGCCCTGCAGCATGGTGGCCTTTTCCGCATTCGGATCAAGCGTCCAGAAGAGCTTGCTGTCGCGCAGGGCAATGCGATCGACGGTGTAGAAGTTGCGAAGGATGTCTTCGTTGGTGCGGAGACCGAGGGCGCGCAGGAAGATGGTTCCCAAGAACTTGCGCTTACGGTCGATGCGAACGTAAAGAACGTTCTTCTGGTCGTATTCGAACTCAACCCACGATCCGCGGTACGGAATGATCTTGCCGAGGAAGTAGTTGTTCGCGGGCACCTTCTCGAAGAACACGCCAGGCGAACGGTGCAACTGGCTGACGATCACGCGCTCGGTACCGTTGATGATGAAGGTACCGTTGTTGGTCATCAGCGGAACGTCGCCGAAGAATACTTCCTGCTCCTTGATGTCGCGGATGGAGCGGTTCCCGGTTTCGGGATCCTTGTCGAAGATGGTCAAGCGCATGGTGACCTTGAGCGGAGCGCTATAGGTCATGCCGCGCTCTTCGCACTCGGCCACGTCGTACTTCAGTTGCAGGCCGACGGGGTCACCGCACTTGTTACAGAAATCGGGGGTGTTCGCGTTGTAGGTGCCGCACTTGTGGCAAAGCACTTCGCCAGGGTGGAACGGGTCGGTGATGACCGTCGCACCGCAATTGCGGCAGGTGGTACGGAGGTGGTGCAGCCCTTTGAGGTGGCCGCATTTGCATTCCCAGTTGCCGATTGCGTAATCGACGAACTCCAGTTGCGAGACGTTACGAAAATCGGTAATAGGAAATACCGATTGAAAAACCGCCTGGAGTCCGGCATCGTCGCGTTCACTCGGCAGACGATCCATTTGCAGGAAGCGGTCGTAAGAACGCTTCTGCACCTCGATGAGGTTGGGAATCTGGATGGTCGCCGGAATTTTGGAAAAATCGAAACGAGTACGGATGGCGCTTTTCGAATTAGGCATCAAAGACTCCTGAACTTGACTTCCCGGGGCGGGGTGCCCCATCCTTCAGCGTGTGAAGGCTGGGATCGGATCCTCGGATCGCCCGTTAACCCGGTGTCCCTTGTCCCAGACCGCGCCAGCTACGGCCGGAACGCACGCGCAATGCGTGCCAAAACATGAAAACCCGCGTCAGAACCGCTGGAGTTCTGCGCAGCGTAGTGAAAAGACGTTTGCGCCCAGAGAGACGAGTGTCCCCGTGGGCGCCATCATCGGCACTTGAACTCGATGAATTGTGTTTGTCCGCGTCAGCGTGAGTAGATCTTGTCTCCGGCCCCTGCCGAATTCTTTCAAATCCGGGTGGAACCGCCGCCGTAAAGCTCCTGTGTTTTCCGGGGCGGGGAGCCGACTATCTAAATAGATGATCGACTCCCGTACTCCGATTCACAATTGACGCCGAAATCCCTTTCCCGTCAGCCGGTTCCAACCATCCCCGGATGACCGGAAAAGCGGCCCCAAGGGGCCGCCAAAACTACTTGATTTCGACCGTCGCGCCAGCGTCCGCAAACTTCTTCTGGATCGTCGCCGCTTCTTCCTTCGACACGCCTTCCTTCACGGTCTTGGGAGCGCCGTCGACCAGGTCCTTCGCTTCCTTCAGGCCCAGGCTCGTCACTTCGCGTACTGCCTTGATGACGTTGATCTTATTGGCGCCCACGTCCTTCAGAACGACCGTGAATTCGGTCTTTTCTTCCGCCGGAGCCGCCGCTGCCGCCGCACCACCGCCGCCGGCAACCATCACCGGGGCAGCCGCCGCGGCCGAAACGCCGAGGCGCGATTCAAGTTTCTTCACCAGCTCAGCCGCTTCGAGCAGCGACAAGCCTACAATCTGTTCTTCTAACTGCTGCAGATCCGCCATTTCCTTCTCCACCTTTTGTTATCAGTTGTTGCGTCTTGCGACGCGCCAGCCTTGCGGCCGGTTGGTGTTATCTGTCGTCGAGGTTTCCAGTGCGCCGCCGACCTGCCCAAGCCAGACAACCTAAGCGGTTTCGAAAGCGCAACACCTGACTACTGACAACGAACTTCACGGGACGGCCTGAGCCGCCCCAGAACCCTTACTGCGCGGCCGGAGCCGCTTCCGCCGGAGCTGCCGCAGCCGCTCCACCGGCAAACTTGTTTTCCTTCACGGCCTGGTTTACGACGACCGCGAGGTCACGTCCGGTGGCGTTCATCACCGTCACCAGTCGTTGCGCCGGAGCATTCAACAGGAAGAGCAGCTTCGAGTAGAGCTCATCCTTCGACGGCATGGTGGCGAGGGCTTCGATCTCCTTGATGGAGATCACTTTGCCTTCGACGATGCCGGCCTTGAACGTGAATTCCGGGTTGTCCTTGGCGTATTTCGAGAGGGCTTTCGCCAGGGCGACAGGGTCGCCGGTGGTGTAAGCCACGGAAGTGACGCCGGTCAGGTCTTTCAGTGCCGGAGCCAGCTTGCTGCCTTCGGAGGCGCGCTCGGCCAGGGTGTTCTTGACGACCTTGTAGGTGCCGCCCGCGCCGCGAACGGTCTTGCGCAACTCTTCGGTCTGCGCAGCCTTGAGGCCGGAGAACGTCGCCAGGATCGCTGCGCCGGCTTCCTTGATCTCGCCGCTCAGCGCTTGTACTTGCTCAATCTTTTTCGCTTTGGTAACTGCCATGTCTCAGATCCTTTTCGCTCGTAATTAGGCGCGGGAGGCCGCTTCAATGGCCGTCGTGTCCAGCGCAATGCCCGGGCCCATGGTCGAGCTCAGGTAAACGCCCTTCAGGTACTTGCCCTTCGCGGCAGATGGCTTCGCTTTGATCACGCTGGTGATAACGGTGGTTGCGTTTTCGACCAGCTTGTCGGAAGTAAACGACAGCTTGCCCACCGGAACGTGAACCAGAGCGCCCTTGTCGGTACGGAACTCGACCTTACCGGCCTTTACTTCCTGCACCGCCTTGGCGATGTCCATGGTCACGGTGCCGGTTTTCGGGTTGGGCATGAGGCCACGAGGACCCAGCACCTTACCGAGACGACCGACCGACTTCATCATGTCGGGAGTGGCGATCAAGGCGTCGAAGTCGGTCCTGTTCTCTTTCTGGATCTTCTCGACCATGTCTTCGCCGCCGACAAAATCAGCGCCTGCCGCTTCCGCTTCACGGACTTTTTCGCCCGAGGCGATCACGAGCACTTTCTTCGACCTGCCGAGTCCGTGCGGAAGAACGACCGTGCCGCGGACCATCTGGTCTGCGTGCTTGGGGTCCACGCCGAGACGCATGGTGAGATCCACGGTCTCATCGAACTTGGCGAACTTTACTTTCTGCAAAAGCGGCACGGCTTCGGCCAGCGTGTATGCACGCTGCTCGACCGCCTGACGCGCTTTGGTTACGTTTTTTCCAGCTTTGCGAGGCATTTCACTCCTTGTCTCCCACGGCATTCCTTTATTCCGGAGGCAGTGGTATTTGCGACTATGCGGCACGAGGCCGCGAACTTTACGCGACTACTTCGATTCCCATCGAGCGCGCCGTGCCCTTCACCGACTTGATGGCGGCATCGAGGGAGGCAGCGTTGAGATCGGGCATCTTCTGCTTGGCGATGTCGGCGACCTGCTTTTCGGTCACCTTGCCGACTTTGTCTTTGTTCGGCGAACCAGAACCCTTGGCGATATTGGCCGCGCGCTTAAGCAGCACGGATGCCGGAGGAGTCTTGGTGACAAACGTGAACGTACGGTCGCTGTAGACCGTGATCACGACGGGGATGATGAGTCCTTCCAGCTCTTTCTGCTGGGTGCGAGCGTTGAACTGCTTGCAGAACTCCATGATGTTGACCTGCGCCTGGCCCAGTGCGGGACCAACCGGAGGCGCGGGCGTTGCCTTGCCCGCTGGAATCTGCAGCTTTACGAAACCTGTTGCCTTCTTTGCCATGTACTTCGTCTCATTTCAGCCTTCGGCTAACGCCTCCGGCTCTTGTTTTTTCCGCGAACTTAAGTTCTGCGGCGAGCTCCGACTGCCCGATTTATGTAATAACCTTCTCGACCTGGCCGAATCCGAGTTCGACCGGGGTCGAACGCCCGAAGATCGTAACCATGATCTTCAGCGTTTCGCGATCTTCGTTGACTTCGTCCACGATGCCGGTGAAGCTGGCGAACGGGCCTTCCGTGATGCGGACCGACTCGTTCTTCTCGTACTTGACCTTGAGGCGCGGCTTTTCCTTGCCTTCAGCGACACGGAAGACGATCTGATTCACTTCTTCCGGGGAAAGCGGGGTTGGCTGCTGGCCTGTGCCGACGAACCCGGTAACGCGCGGGGTGGACTTCACCACGTGCCACACGTGGTCATCCATGTCCATCTGCACGAGCACGTAGCCGGGATAGAACATGCGCTCGGTGGTGTACTTCTTGCCGCCGCGAACTTCGGTAACCGGTTCGGTCGGGATGAGCACCTTGCCGATTCTGCCTTGAAGCCCGAACGCAGCGATGCGCGATTCAAGGGATTCGCGAACCTTGCGCTCAAATCCCGAATAGGTGTGGATGATGTACCACTTCATATTCGGGTTCTCGGGCTCGGCTTGCACTCCCGGCGCGGCTTCCGCTGGAACCGTATTCACGCCATTCGCCTGTTCGGCTTCGTGTTTGTTTTGATCTTCCTGCATCAATTTCTTTCAGTTGTTTCTAGTGGCCCGTCAGGCGCCGCAACATCACGTCGAGGGTGTGGCCGATCACGGTGTCCACCAGCCAGAAATATGCGCCGAAGATGAAGACGGTGATGATGACCACAATCGTCGTCGCCTGCACTTCCTTGCGGCTAGGGGTGGTCACCTTGCGCATTTCGGTGCGCACGTCGTTATAGAACGTCTTCACCCGCTGCGGCCACGACTTAACTTGTCCAGTAAATCCGCTGTCTTCGGCTGCCATTGTCGCTGTCTTCGCCATTGCGGCAATACTTCCCTTCTTGACCTGTACTACCTGTCCGAAAAACCTGGCAGGGGCGGAGGGATTCGAACCCCCAAGTCCGGTTTTGGAGACCGGCAGTTTAACCGTTGAGCTTACGCCCCTGTTGATCCTTAGATCCTTCGCAAAAAACGCTCAGGATGACGCCAGCGAGGCCCAAACACCTCGCTAAACGTCTTACTTAATCTCTTTGTGCGACGTGTGCTTGCGGCACTTACGGCAGAACTTCGACATCTCCAGACGCTCGGTCGTAGTCTTCTTGTTCTTCGTCGTCGAGTAATTCTTGTTTTTGCAGTCCGTGCACTGCATGGTGATGATTTCACGAGGCATTACGAAACTCCCAAAACTCTCCGGGGCGAAAGCCCCTAAACTGTACAGTTTGGAAGGCGGGGCTGAAGCCCCGCTCTCCACTACTTAATGATGTCGCTGATGGTGCCTGCGCCCACCGTGCGTCCGCCTTCGCGGATCGCAAAGCGCAAGCCCTTCTCCATCGCCACCGGCGTGATCAACTCGATCACCAGGTCCACGTTGTCGCCCGGCATCACCATCTCCGTGCCCGCCGGCAACTCCGCCACGCCCGTCACATCCGTCGTCCGGAAGTAGAACTGCGGACGGTAGCCCTTGAAGAACGGCGTATGACGTCCACCTTCTTCTTTCGACAACACGTACACCTTCCCGCTGAACTTCGTGTGCGGCGTGATCGAGGCCGTCTTCGCCAGCACCATCCCGCGCTCCACGTCTTCCTTCGGTATACCGCGCAGCAGCAAGCCGGCGTTGTCGCCCGCCATGCCTTCGTCCAGCTGCTTCTTGAACATTTCCACGCCCGTGACAACGGTCTTTCTGGTCTCGCGGAAGCCCACGATCTCGACTTCCTCGCCCACCTTCACCTTGCCACGCTCGATACGGCCGGTAACCACCGTGCCACGGCCCGAGATCGAGAAGATGTCTTCGATCGGCATCAGGAACGGCTTGTCCACGTCACGCGCCGGCAACGGCACGTTCTTGTCCACCGCTTCCATCAACTCGTCGATCTGCTTCTCCCACTTCTCTTCGCCGTTCAACGCGCCCAGGGCGGAAAGACGAACTACCGGCAGGTCGTCACCCGGGAACTGATACGACTTCAGCAGTTCGCGAACTTCGAGTTCCACCAGGTCCAGCAGTTCCGGATCATCCACGGCGTCGCACTTGTTCAGCGCCACCACGATGTAAGGCACACCCACCTGGCGCGCCAGCAGCACGTGCTCACGCGTCTGCGGCATCGGACCGTCGGTCGCTGCCACCACCAGGATCGCTCCATCCATC